>CAKUHK010000080.1:0-9936 GCA_934655965.1 uncultured Collinsella sp. | reverse complement strand
ACCATGACCTCGAGCACCTCGTTGATCATCTCGGGGTCCAGAGCGCTCGTGGGCTCGTCAAAGAGCATGGCCTTGGGCTGCATGGCGAGCGAGCGGGCGATGGCCACGCGCTGCTGCTGGCCGCCCGAGAGCTGTGCGGGCACCTTGTCGGCCTGCTCGGCTACGCCTACGCGGCTCAGAAGATCCATGGCACGCTCGCGGGCCTCCTCTTTGGATACGCCCAACACATCGACCGGTCCCAACATGACGTTCTGCAGCACCGTCATGTGCGCGAACAGGTTGAACTGCTGAAACACCATGCCCAGTTCGGCGCGCATACGGGCAAGGTCCTTACCTTCCTGCGGCAGGGGCTGGCCCTCGATGAGAATCTCGCCCGAGTCGATGGTCTCCAGGCGGTTGATGGTGCGGCACATGGTCGATTTGCCCGAACCCGAGGGGCCAATCACGACAACGACCTCGCCGCGGTCGACCGAGAGGTTGATGTCATTGAGGACATGCAGATCGCCATAGTGCTTATCGACATGCTTGAGCTCGATCAGCGGCTGCTTGTCGAAAGAAGTAGTGCTCTGTGCCATGATGCTCGGCTCCTTATGCCTTAAAAACGTGGGTACTTAGCGGATGATGGTCGCGCCGGTCTTGTGCGAAACGTAGATGGCCGCCTTGTTGATGGCGACGTTGATGAGGATGTAGATGACCGCGATTACCAGATAAACCGACACGAGCGCGTCGTAATTGGTAATGAGCACGCGGGCGTTTTGCATCAGGTCGGGGTAACTCACCACGTAGGCGACGGTAGTGTCTTTGACTACGACCACAAGCTGCGAAATCAACGATGGGATGATAAACCGAATCGCCTGGGGCAGCACGATTTTAAAGGTGATTTTAGCCTTGGAAAGGCCGAGGGCCTGTGCCGCCTCGACCTGGCCGCGCGGTACGGCGTTGACACCGGCACGGAAGATCTCGGCCAGTACGCCGGCAGCGGCGAGCGCGACGGGCAGCGTGAGCATCCAAAACGACGGCAGCGCGATCTTGTACTGAGGCAGCACCAAAAAGAAGAAGTAGATAAACAGCAGGCTCGGCACGCCGCGGAAGAAATCGGTGAGCACGCGGCAGACCAGCTGCAGCGGCTTGATATCGCTCGTACGGCCGAGCATGAGGCCCAGGCCCAGCACGAGCGCGATGGCGCCGGCGGTCAGCGCGACCTTAACGGTGCCCTCAAAGCCGGCGAACAAGAACTTCCAGGTGGTGAGGTGCGTAAAGAAGTACCAATAGTGGACCGAAAGCTGACCGGTCACATAAAAGCGCTGCAGCACGAGGGCGACGAGCGCCGCCACGGCAACGAGCGAGATGGCGGTGCCGATGCGAATCTTGGCGCGCATCTTGGGGCCGGGAGCCTCGTAGAGCGCGTCGCGCATGGTGAGCGCAGGGGAGGAGTGCTTGTTCATCGGAGGATCCTCACCTTCTTATCGATGTAGTTGCCAATGTGGCTCACCACAAAGGCCGTGCCCAGATAGCCGAGTGCCGAGATAAAGAACGCGGCGACGCCACCGAGCGAGCGCGTGTTGATGTAGCTCACCACGCCGGTGAGCTCCTGCGGCTGAAGCGGCACCTGGCTGCCCAAGGCAGTGGTGAGCATGACGGCGATAAAGAGGTTGGTCATGGGCAACACGCTCGAGCGCAACGCCTGCGGAATCACAATCTTGGCGAGGATACGGTTGAAGCTCATGCCGAGCGAGCGGGCGGCCTCGACCTGGCCCACGCCCACGGTGTTGATGCCGCTCATAAAGTTCTCGGAGCCAAAAGCCGAGCCCAAAAGGACCGTCGCCACGATAACGCAGGTGCGGTAGGACAGGACGATCTTGAGCGGCGGCAGCGCGTAGACCACGATGATGAGCAACGCGATGCCGGGGATATTACGGAAGACCTGGACATACAGGTCGCCAAAGACGCGCAGCGGCTTGAGCGGTGACACGCGCATCACCGTGACGGCAACTGCCAGCACCATAGCGATGACAAACGATTCGAGCGTCATGCCCCAAGTGGCAAACAACGCGTCGATATAGTTCTGGCCATAGAGTGACCAGAGCTCGGAGAGACTCATGCAGACCTCCCGCCGGTAAGGAAAGGGGCTTCCGTATGTACGGAAGCCCCGACAACTCAGTGAGGAAACAGTTTAGCGCAATAAAGCACATCGTGCGTTTCCGTATGGTTTCGTAGCGGCTGTTGCCCAGCTTGCAAGCTTAGGCGCCGACCTCGGGCAGCTCGGGAACGTTGGTGTCGCCCGTGCGGTCGCCGATGCAGATCTGCCACAGCTCGGTCCAGGTGCCGTCATCCTCGATCTTCTTAAGGAAGTCGTTGACAAAGGCGACGCCGTCGGAATCGAGCGGCAGGCCGATGCCGTAGGGCTCCTTGCTGCCGAAAGGCTTGCCGGCGATCTTGTACTTACCGGGCTCGCGCACCAGGGCGCTCTGCTGCATGTTGTTGTCGATGACATAGGCGTCGACACGGCCCTGCTGGAGTGCCTGACGGGCCTCCTCGTCGGTCTTGAACTCCTGCTGGCTGGCCTTGGGAGCGAACTCCTCCAGGATGGCGGGGCCGTTGGAGCCGGACTGGACGGCGACGTTCTTGTCGGCCAGATCGTCGACGCTCTTGATGTCGTCGTTGTCGGCGAGCACCAGGATGGCCTGCTGCGTGTAATAGTAGGGGCCGGCGAAGGAGACGAGCTTCTTGCGCTCATCGGTGATGGTGTAGGTGGCGAAGACGGCGTCGACCTGGCCGTTCTGCAGCACGGACTCGCGCGTGTCGGAGGTCACCTGGGTGATCTCGACCTTGTTCTCGCCCAGGATGTAGTTGGACAGGAGCTGTGCGATGCCGGCGTCGAAGCCGCGGGTCTGACCGTCCTTCTCGTTAAGGAGGGAGAAGAGCGTGGAGGTCTGCACGCCGCCGATCTTAAAGACGCCGGCGTCCTTGACGGCCGTGGCCCAGGTGCTGGCGGCGATGGCGTCGTCATCGGCCTTGGGGCCGTTATCGACGAGCTTGTCGAAAGCCTTGGCGTCGAGCGTGGTGGAAGCCTCGGTGTCGTCGGAGCTCTTGGAGGAACCGGCGGCAGAGCCCTTGTCGGCCTCGGCGCTGGTATCGGAGCAGCCGGCAAGACCCAGGCCGGCAACGGTTGCGAAGGTGGCGGCGACAAAGCCGCGGCGGTCGAGAACGACCTGCTGGGAGAGGTTCTTGCTCATAGGAGAACACCTTTCTCAAAAAATCCTAGCGGTTGAGTAGAGTTATACCCTATCGCGCTCAAATGGGTCAACACGAAATAACTCAGAAACATACTTACCTTATGGGTTATTCTACCTACCATAAAGGGACAGGTTTATTTTGGTAGGTTTTATCTGGGCAAACGTCGGTTGTCGCTGTTGGGACGGTAGCTTGCGGCCGGGGCGGCTGCGCACGGCGGTCGCTATAATGGCGGCAACACGACGCATATATACGTGAGGAGATCGCTGCATGAACGGCTATACATTCTTTGCGCCGACCAAGGTGCTGTTTGGCGCGGGCAAGCTGAGCGAGCTGGGCGCACAGAAGCTTCCTGGTACCAAGGCGCTCATCGTTACCACGGGCGGCAACTCGGTCAAGCGCTTTGGATATCTGCAGCGCGTGGAGGCCGAGCTCGACCGTGCCGGCATGGAACACGAGCTGTTCGACCGTATTGAGCCCAACCCGCTGCGCGAGACCGTCAATGCAGGTGGCTGGATGGCGCGCACCCATGGTTGCGACTTTGTGCTGGCGCTCGGCGGCGGCTCGGTCATGGACGGTAGCAAGGGCATCTGCGCGGTGGCGGCAAACCCGCACACGGACGCCGAGGGCAACAAGTGTCCCGGTGATATCTGGGACTTTGTGAACGGCGGCACCGCGCTTGGGCTGCCTATCCCCAACGATCCGCTGCCGCTGGTGTGCGTGACCACGACGGCCGGCACCGGTTCGGAGGCCGACGCGGGCGGCGTGATCTCCTGCGAGGAGAACGACGAGAAGCTGCGCTTGGGCGATCCGCGCCTGTTCCCGGTGCTTTCGGTCGTCGATCCCGAGCTTATGGTGAGCGTTCCGGCGCGCTTGACGGCCTACCAGGGATTTGATGCCCTGTTCCACAACGTTGAGTGCTATATCGCCAATACCAACACGCCCATGGGTGACATGGTTTGCCGCGAGGGTATTCGACGCGCCGCGGCTTCGCTGGCTGCATGCGTGAACAGCGGCGACGACCTGGATGCGCGTGCCGAGCTCGCTTTTGCCAACACACTCGGCGGCTATGCCATGGTGTGCTCGGGCTGCGCGGGATGCCACGGCCTTGAGCACGGTATGAGTGCACATCATCACGACCTGCCGCACGGCGCCGGCCTCATCATGATCGCGCGCGCCTACCACACGTGGATGATCGACCACGGCGCTGCGCCCGAGCGTTATATCGACATGGCGCGCCTGATGGGCAGTGCTGCCGCGGATGATCCGCACGATTTCGTGGCTGAGCTTACCCGCCTGATGGAGGCCTGCCATGTGGCCGATCTTGCCATGAGCGAGTGGGGGATTACGGCCGAAGAGCTGCCCGCTATTGCGCACAACGCCCTAACGACCAACGATGCCCTGTTCGGCCACGATCCCATTGCCCTGACCGAGCCCGACGTCGTCGAAATCCTCAAGCAAAGCTATTGCTAACCGTTTTATCTCAATCTGTAACATCTGCAGCCGTTTTTGACGAGTAACTGTTACAGATTGAGATTTTCTCTTCAGGGGAATTCGAATGTCTCAATCTGTAACGGTTAGACGAGGATTTGGCCCCTAACTGTTACAGATTGAGATAAACATCAGGGGCTTAAACGTCTCGTCTCAATCTGTAACACCTAGATGCAAATTCTGCCTCTAGATGTTACAGATTGAGATAATCGCGCCGCGAAAATAAAAACCTCCGCAGGGGTGCTTTCCTTGCGGAGGTTTTCTTACTCGTTGAGTAGCCTTACGGCCTCTGCGGCCATGTTTTCGACCGTCATGCCGTTCTGCGCGAGCAGTTCGTTGGGGTCGTAACGGTCGGGGAAGCCCTTGGCGATGCCGAAGGTGCGGGTGCGCAGCGGCGTGCAGGCCAAATAACATGCCACGCGCTCGCCCCAGCCGCCGTCCAAGATGCCGTCCTCGATGGTCACGACAATACGGTGCTCATCGGCAAGGCTGTCGAGGAACTCGCGGTCGAGCTCGGTCGCGAAGCGCGGGTTGACGAGCGTGGCCTCGATGCCGTACTCGGCAGCCAAGCGGTTTGCCACGCGCTCGCCCAGCTCAAAGAAATCGCCAAGCGCGAGCACGGCCACGTCGCGGCCCTGGCGCACCACGTTGTAACGAACGGCGCCGTAATCGGCGTCCTCGGCAGGCGCCAAGTCGGGGCGGCTTACCAAGCCAATGCCCGGCACGCGAATCGCCACGGGATGCTCGCGGTGATCGAGCGACCAGCTCAGCATGGACAGATATTCCTCCATGCAGGCCGGTGCAAGGTAGCGCATGTTGGGAAGGGCGCCCAGCATGGAAATATCAAAGAACGAGAGGTGCGTCTCGGATGTGGTGCCAAAGATCGACGCGCCAAATACCAGGATGGTTGCGGGGGCGTCGTTGAGGCACAGGTCGTGCCACAGTTCGTCGTAGGCGCGCTGCAGGAACGTGCCGTACACGCCAAAGACAGGCTTGGCGCCCGAGCGGGCAAGCGCGGTGGCAAAGGTAACGGCGTGCTCCTCGGCAATACCCACGTCGACAAATTGCTTGCCGGCGGCAGCTCGAAGCTCGGGTGTAAAGCCCATGATATAGGGCGTCGCGGCCGTGATGCCCACGACCTGCGGATCGTGCTTGATGGCTGCGCTCAGCGCCTCGCCCGTAATATCGGCATAGGTGCGCGGCGCAGGTTCGCTCGGGTGACCCGGGCAGAGCTTGCGGCCGGTCGCCATATCGAAGGGACCCACGTGATGCCAGCGCTCGGGATCGCTTTGGGCCGGCTCAAAGCCCTTGCCCTTGGCGGTCGAGATATGCAGCACGATGGGGTGGTCGATGTCGCGCAGCTCCTGCAGCGCGTCGACTAGGGCCAGCACATCGTTGCCGGCGCCCAGATAGCGGTAGTCGAGCCCCATCGCGCGGAAAACGTTGCGCTCGGCCGTGCCATTTGTGGCGCGCAGCTCGGCAAGATTGCGATACAGGCCGCCGTGATTCTCGGCGATGGACTGGTCGTTATCGTTGACGATGATGATGAGGTTGCTGTCGAGTTCGGCTGCATTATTGAAGCCCTCAAACGCCAGACCGCCCGAAAGTGAGCCGTCGCCAATAATGGTGATGACGTTGTATGCATCGCCCGCCAGGTCGCGTGCGTGCGCCAGGCCGCAGCCCAGACTCACGGACGTGGAGGTGTGGCCCATGGCGAACAGGTCGTGCTCGGACTCATCGGGATTGGCGAAGCCGGAGGCCTCGCCAAAACGCTCCGGATCGATATAGGTATACGCGCGCCCGGTCAGCGCCTTGTGGGCGTAGGTCTGGTGCGACACGTCAAAGACAAACTTGTCGGTGGGGGAGTTGAACACGCGATGGAGCGCGACCGTGAGCTCGACGACGCCCAGGTTGGGAGCAACGTGTCCACCGACGGCGGCGGAGCTTTCGAGGATGGCATGGCGGATCTCGTCGCAGAGCAGTGGAAGCTCGGCGCGATTGAGAGCCTTAACGTCCTCGGGCGTTGTCGTTTGCGTAAGCAGCATCGTTGTTGGTTACTCCATGCGAATCGAGCACCGGCGCTCCCTCGGCCGGCACAATTGCACAAGACAGTCTCGCACATTTTGGCGTTTGATATGTGACGGCGGCGCGGTGATTCGCCAACTGGTGGGGCAAAACGTTTTGTCCGATGCCATACTGGTAAGTTCCATGATGATTTTATTGACAGTGCGCAGGCAATAGCTCGCCGCCGTGAGCCACTGGAAGGAGGCCGCATGTCCGAAACCACTCGTGCCGAGAAGATCGCGCGCGAAGTTGACCATGCAGCCCGCCAACTGGCCCAGGCGGGGCGTTTGGACTTGACGCGCGAGTTTATCCAGCACGGCGACGTGACGGTGTACGCGCATGTGACCTCGGTGGCACGGGCAAGCCTGTCCTTTGCCGAGCGCTTGGACCGTGTTGGCGTTTCGGTTGACCGCGCCTCGCTGCTGCGTGGAGCCTTGCTGCACGATTACTTTCTCTACGATTGGCATGATCCCGATCCAAGCCATCGCCTGCATGGGTTTCGGCATCCGTTTTTTGCCCTGGCGCGTGCCGAGGAAGATTTTGAGTTGACGCCGCGCGAGCGGAATATCATCGCGCGCCATATGTTTCCGCTGGTACCGGTGCCGCCGACGTGTCGCGAGGCCTGGATTGTGTGCTTGGCGGATAAGTGGTGCGCGCTGCGCGAGACGGTTGCCGGTCGTCTGCCGCGCAAAGGCGGCATGAACGATTTGGGCGAGGGCTCGAGTGACAGCTCGAGCAAAGATTCGAGCGACAAGAGGAGAGGGTAGACGGTGGGGACCGCGATCGACATGGCATTTGACGGCGCGACGCTTGCCGCCTGCCCGCTCTCGGCGTTGGTGCTCTCGTTTGCCTTCTACGGGCTTTGCGGCTGGGCATGGGAGTCGACGGTCTGCGCCATGCTCAACCACGGACGCTTTGCCAACAGCGGCTTTTTGTTAGGACCGTGCTGCCCCATCTACGGCGCGGGCGGCATTGCCTGTTGGCTGCTGCTGCGCGGGATTCCGGATGCCTCGAGCCAGTTTGTCGCCGCGGCGCTCGTGTGCAGCGTGATCGAATATAGCGTGGGCGTGCTGTTGGAGAAAACGACCGGTGCTCGCTTTTGGGACTATTCACACCTGCCATTTAACCTGCATGGACGTATCTGCCTGTACTGGGCCTGTGCGTTTGGCCTGGGTGCGCTGTGCATTTGTCGCTTGGTGGAGCCGGCACTGCTGGGGCTGCTTGGCCATCTGCCGGTGCTGATCGTGCGGCTGGTGGCCTTTGCCGTTGCCGTTGCGATGATCGTGGACGCGTTGTGCTCGCTGGCGAGCTGGCGCCGTCTGTCCGACCAGCTCGAGCGTGTTCGCGCCGACCTTGCCGACCGCATCAACGAATCGCTCGCCGATGCCTCGGACTCCATGCTCGAGCGCATTCCCGACTCGGCGATCGATTCGGTGTCTCAGACGCATATCCGCGGTCGTGCTATTAACGCGTGGCTGGCAGAGCTGGGCGATGCGGCACTCGATGCCCTGCGCGAGAAGGCCTCGGTGCCGACGTTTATCTCGGACGGCGCTCGCGGTCTGGCGCTTGCCGCTCGCCGCGTTGCCGATGCCGCACCGAGCATGCCGCGCCCGTCGCTTAGTCGTCGCCGCGCCGGCAAGCGCACGAGTCGTCCGGTGCCGAGCGTGTCGCTCAGCCGTCGTGACCTGCGCTTTTTCAACGCCTTCCCGCGCCTGCGCATCAACCGCTACGAGGGCGTCATTCGAGCCACCAACCTCCGCGATCGAGCCCGCGAGCTGTTCCGTCGCTAGCCGGGGCCGGGCCGGGCGCGCCCCTTTCGCCCGCACGTTTCCCGTTCGTTTCGCGCCCGTTGCCGTGCCGTTTCCAAGATTGCGGCACCGTTTCCATTCGACAACGCAGCGTTTAACAACGCCGTATCTGGTCTACACCAGTTGCCCTTCAGCTCCATCATGAGCGCCGACAACGTTCATGCGACCAAGGGGGAGCGAATGTACGATACGGGATCGACAACGTTTATGCTCATCTGCACCATGCTCGTGTTTTTAATGACACCGGGCCTGGCGTTTTTCTACGGCGGCCTGTCCAGGCGCAAAAATGTCATCAACACCATGCTTATGTGCTTTGGAGTCATTGGCTTGGTGGGCGTGTTGTGGATTGTGGCCGGCTGGTCGCTGGCCTACGGCGGCGACGGTTCCAATCCGTTTATTGGAGGCTTTGACCAGCTGCTGTGCCTGCCGGTGCTCAACCAGGTGCTGCAGGCGGCCGAGGCCAATGCTGCAGACGGTGCCGTCTACCCGGAGATCATCAACATCGCCTTCCAGATGGCGTTTGCCATGATTACCGCCGCCATCGTCACGGGCAGCCTGGCCGGGCGCGTTAAGTTTGGCGCCATGACGGCTTTCCTGGGCATTTGGCTGCTCGTGGTCTACGCGCCGCTCGCCCACATGGTGTGGGGCGGCGAGGGCTCCTTTATCGGCGACATCATCGGCGCGCTCGACTTTGCCGGTGGCGACGTGGTGCACATCTCGTCCGGTCTGACGGGCTTGATTCTCTGCCTGATGCTCGGCCGCCGTCGCGGTTTTGGCATGGTGAGCTATCGCCCGCATAACGTGCCGTTTGTGGCGCTGGGCGCCGGTCTGCTTTGGTTTGGCTGGTTTGGCTTTAACGGCGGCAGCGAGTTCAAGGCCGATGCCGTGGCGGCGCTTGCCATCCTCAATACCGTGACGGCCAGCGCGGCGGGCATGGTCTCGTGGCTTGCCGTCGAGCGCGTGCGCACCGGTCGCCCCACGCTGGTGGGTGCCAGCACCGGTCTGGTCGCGGGACTCGTGGTGGTCACGCCGGGCGCGGGTTTTGTCGAGCCGTGGGCGGCACTGGTCATGGGCCTGATCGTCTCGCCCGTCTGCTATTTTGCCATCAGCCATCTTAAGACCAAGTTCGGCTACGACGACGCGCTCGACGCGTTCGGCTGCCACGGCATCGGCGGCATCCTGGGCGGCGTGCTCACGGGTCTGTTCTGCGTGCCGGAGCTTTCGTGGACCGGCAAGGGCGGCCTGTTCTACACGGGCGATGTGTCGCTGCTCATCTCGCAGATTTTGGGCATTGTAGTGACGGTCGTCATCGTGCTGGTGCTCGACCTGGTGATCGCCG
>CAKUHK010000079.1:0-10241 GCA_934655965.1 uncultured Collinsella sp. | reverse complement strand
GGGCATGAGGACACCGCTTGCACGCTCCATGAATGCGCTCACCAACCTTTTTGTCGTGGGGCCGTCCTGCCGATGGAAGAACAGTCCGCCCCCGGTGTTCTGATTCAATACGCCTATTGTAAAACATGTTGTTTAAACATGTACATGCAAGATAAAAAAGTTGGAAGTATTTCGGTGAATGGTTACATGCCATGAAAAAAGCCCCGGTCTCACATTGGAGACCGGGGCCCAAAATCTAGCGCGGAGGAGTGACTACTCAGCGTCGGCGAAGCCGTTGGGGTTGTGGCTCTGCCAGTTCCAGCTGTCGCGGCACATGTCCGCGATGTCGTACTGAGCCTTCCAGCCCATCATGCGCTCGGCCTTGGAGGCATCGCACCAGTTGGCGGCGATGTCGCCGGCGCGGCGCTCGCGGATCACATAGGGCAGCTCTTTGCCGCAGGCCTTGGAGAAGGCGGCAACGACCTCGAGCACCGAGGTGCCGGTACCGGTGCCCAGGTTAAAGATCTCGACGCCGGTCTTGCCGTTCATCCAGTTGAGGGCGGCCACGTGACCAGAAGCCAGGTCGCAAACGTGGATGTAGTCGCGCACGCCGGTGCCGTCGGGGGTGGGGTAGTCGTTGCCAAAGACCTGAACGGCCTCGAGCTTGCCCACGGCGACCTGCGCGACGTAGGGCACCAGGTTGTTGGGGATGCCCTTGGGGTCCTCGCCGATCAGGCCCGACGGATGGGCGCCGATGGGGTTGAAGTAACGGAGTAGCACGACGTCCCACTCGGGGTCGGCGGTGTGGACGTCCATGAGAATCTGCTCAATCATCCACTTGGTCCAACCATAGGGGTTGGTCGCGGGCTTCTTGGGATCCTCCTCGGTGACGGGCGGGTTGTCGGGATCGCCGTAGACGGTTGAGGAGCTCGAGAAGATGATGGACTTGCAGCCATGGTTGCGCATGACATCGATGAGCACCAGGGTGTTCTCGATGTTGTTGTGGTAGTACTCGACGGGCTTGCTCACCGACTCGCCGACGGCCTTAAAGCCGGCGAAGTGGATGACGCGGTCGATCTGGTGGGTATCAAAGATCTTGTTCATCGCATCGCGGTCGAGCACGTTGGCCTCGTAGAAGGTGAGGTTCTTGGCGGCCTCGTCGCCCACGATGGTCTTAACGCGGTCGATGGCGACAGCGCTGGAGTTGGAGAGGTCATCGACGACGACAACCTGGTAGCCGCCCTCGAGCAGCTGAACGACGGTGTGCGAGCCGATAAAGCCGGCGCCGCCGGTAACGAGGACGCAGGTGTCTTTGGGGTCGAGTGCTTTGGACATGTAGTCTCCTATCGAATCAGGAACACTTCTTGAGGGGAGTATAGCGCAGCTAGGGGCGCCCAAAACGCGCGGGGCAGGAAAACCAGAGGATTGATGTTAACGTACTCATAGGGTGTTACTTGCATAATCCTTGCCTTTAGCTTGGGACGCATTTACGAGCCACCGACCATGCGATTTGCTGCCGTTCGTGGAAATCGTTGGGATGCGCTCTATGTACGCTAATATGTTTAAGTTGAGCGACATATAAATAAACATGTAACGGAGTACATATGTCACCAAACAACGATTCCATCTTTACGCAGGAGCTTTCGCGCCGCACTGCCCTTAAGGCTCTTTTCGGCGCCGCTTCCGCGGCCGTTCTTTTTGGCTTGCCCGCTCGCGCCCATGCGGCTGAGGCCACAAAGGAAACCACTGACAAACTGAATGCCGCCCAGGCCCAGCTCGACGAGGTCCAGGCCCAGCTCGACAGCATCGCCAACGAGTACGCGGCGCTCGCCAATAAGAATGCCCAGACGCTCAGCGATATCGAAGGCGTACAGGGCCAGATTGACGAGACGCAGGCTCAGATCGACACCAAGAAGGCCGAGCTCAAAAAGAAGCGCGGCGACCTTTCCGATCGCGTTGCCGCCAGCTACAAGTCGGGCGGCACCAATATCCTGTCGCTGCTGCTGGCATCGGGTTCGTTTGAGGAACTCGTCGCCAACGCTCATTACGTCGAAAAGATCAACAAGAGCGATCGCGACGCCATCGAGGACATTCAGACTATCCAGAAGGAGCTCGACACGCAAAAGTCCGAGCTCGAGTCGCAGAAGGCCGACTTGGAGAAGCTCAAGGACCAGCAGACGGCCCAGATGCAGGACATGCAGGCCAAGCAGCAAGAGGTCCAGACCGTGCTGAACGGCCTTTCCGATGACGTCAAGGAGCTCATGGCCCAGCGCGATTCCGAGATTCTCGCTGCCGCCCAGGCCGAGGAGGCCGCCAAGAAGGCCGCCGCAGCTGCTGCGGCTGCGGCGAACAAGAACAACTCTTCGAGCGGTTCGAACTCGGGCGGCGGTTCGTACGCTCCCGGAACCCCGCAGCAGAACGCCGGATCGGGCAAACAGCAGGCTGTCGTCAACGCATGCTACTCTACGCCTTCGCCTGGCCTGAACTGGTGCGCCGCCTGGGTTACCAACGTGTTCCGCAACGCCGGCGTGGGCTACTTTGGCGGCAACGCGTGCGACATGTTCAACGCCTGGTGCTATAGCTCCGATCGTTCGGCGCTGCAGGTGGGCATGATCGTGGCCGACTCGTCGCACAGCGGCACCGGCACGCCTGGTCTGCTCTACGGTCATGTGGGCATCTACGTTGGCGGCGGCATCGTTATGAGCAACGAGGGCGCCATTACGTCTAAGTCGCTTGACTCGTTTATTAGCTTCTATGGCACTGGCTCTGGCGTGCGCTGGGGCTGGCTCGGCGGTATTGCGCTGTCGTAAAGCCGACTGGGCCGCGTGCCCGCCCGCAATATATTTGATTGCCTGCTCGGGCAGTCCTGCGCAAGACGAAGGCCACATTAAGTGGCCTTCTTTGCGTGCGGAACTCGCGATCAATCAAATATATTGCGGGCGGGCACGCGGCCCTTTTGGCTCCAACGCGCTACATACCGGACTGGTTGTCTGAATATAAGAAAGAGACGGCCCCTTGGACTAAATACTTAGTTTTACTTTACGCTGCGCTTTTTGTTTCTGCCGTAAACGGTTGTAACGATTGCTGTACCGCCGCTGGCAAACAACAGGGCGATCCACAAAGCAAAGCTGTTTGCATCGCCAGCCTGCGGAAGCTTATCGGTTGTTCCCGGTTTGGTGCCGGCAGGTTTTTTCTCTTTGGTGCTGGCGGGTTTTTTCTCAAGAGCAGCAATCGCATCTTCGATAGCCTTTGCCATTGCATCAACTTCGCTCTGTTCAGTGATGTTCTTGTCACGGACAACAGCCTTGACAGCGGCTTCCACACCGGAGAAATCCTTGTAGTCATTCTTGTTTAGCGCATTTGCTTTGGCAATGGCTGCATCGACTTTGGTGTAGTCGGCAGGCAAATAAGTCATTGCGATAGTATGCGTATGAGTTGCTGTATCAGCCGTAATCGTAATACTGGAATTGAAAACCTCGCAATTATCTGCGCCGACTTCGACTTGATAAGTACCCGCCTCCAAATTGGCGGGGTTTGTTACTACCTGACCGTTCACTTTGATGATTACATTTGTCAGATCAGCAGGTGTTACAACAAAAGAAACTGCATATTTCGGTGCCGGCAGAATAGGCGTGCCATTTGGGTTAAATCGATAATTGCCGCCAGCGGCAGTGATTTCATTAAAGAAATCTTCCGTTTTCATGGAGTCAAGGGTCTTTTCTGTTCCAGCATTCTGGTACTTAAAGCAAGCCGGGACATTCTCAGATCCCACGAAATAATTGTTTTCAAAAACAGGTGTATTCGAAGAAACGCCGCCTGCAATGCCACCTAAACGCTTATAAGGTGTAGTGGCAGTATATTGAGACAAATCCACTTCACCGGCAAAATAACAATGTTTGATTTCTGTACCTGCACCAACTATGCCTGCAATGCCGCCGAAATCCGTAGTGCCATTGCCAAGAGGGACCATTTTTCCCGTGGAATAACAATTTATGACCTTTGAGTTCTGAATCAACTGTCCAACAATTCCACCGGTAGAAGGTGTCCAAGAAGTCATATCGCCTGTATTGGCACAATACTGTACGGTACTGTTTTCAGCAAGACCTGCGATACCGCCCATCCAAAATTGGGAGGTGTCCTTCATAACTGAAAAATCCCCCTTGTTTTGGCAGTACTCAATCGTGCTATTTATTGCATATCCGCACATAGCCACAGTACCATTAATATATTTATCTGTATCCGTGAACGATACATCTGAAACGCAATCAGAAATTTTGCTATCTGCTGCAACGCCCGCAACTGTTCCAAAAAAGACGGGGTCAGAATTAGACACATCAAGTTTTCCCTGAATTGTCAAGCCGGAAATTTCAGCGCCGTAAACCTCACTGAAAAATCCGAAAGACGGATACTCTGTCTTTCCATAGTTTTCGGAAAAATCTAAATTGGAAATCGTATGCCCGTTTCCGTAAAATTTGCCGCTGAAGTAATGCAGCAGAGTTCCATCAGCAGCAAATGCGCTGCCAATTGGTGTCCACGCAACACCGGTTAAATCCAAATCCGCATCAAGAGATACAACCGCATCTGTTTTATCGTCATATTCGCCATTGTCCACAGCTTTTGCAAATTGCAAAAGCTCATCTACTGTTGTGATTGATGTTTTGCTGCTTTGCGCGTTCTCTTCTGCAGAGGCTGTCATCGGAACAAGTGTCATCGCAAGGCACAGCGCAAGCAGAATGCCTAGAAGCTTTTTCTTCATCTTCATTCCTCCCAAATAATGCTATTCGCTACTTACTTCCTCCGACAGCGGACATGCCGGAGAAGATAGAAGGCTTAACCTGCTTAACCGGGAAAGATTGATTTGCCGGTCGTGGTTAGGACTTCAATATCAAACCACCATCCTTCCGGAAAACGCAAAAACCGAAGCCAAGGCATACTGCACCCTGTCTTCGGCAACCGGTTCGTTATAAATTGTATGAAATAAGACTTGAAACGCTGAAAAAGCGGCGCTAAGCTCCTGCCGAGCCGAGCCGAGCCGAGCCGAGCCGAGCCGAGCCGAGCCGAGCCGAGCCGCTGCATTTCCATTCGCCATAGTCAAGTCCTCCTTCCCTATTGTAATTCTCCACTTATGATTTTACCTGCCAATTCAATCATAAGTGGGGGATTATAAAAGCCGAAAGGGAGAGGACTTCCTTACGAAGCCTCTCCCTTTCGGGGCCTTCTATTTAGAGGAATTCGCCTACTCGGTGGACTTCGGGTTGTAGGTCTACGCCGAATTGGTCCTTGACGGTTGCTTGAATGTGGCGGATGAGTTCGTCGACGTCGGCTGCGGTGGCGTGGTCGGCGTTGACGATGAAGCCGCAGTGCTTCTCGCTCACCTGTGCACCGCCGATGGCGTGGCCACGCAGGCCGGCGTCCATGATGAGCTTGCCGGCAAAGTAGCCCTCGGGGCGCTTGAAGGTGGAGCCGGCGCTCGGCATGTCGAGCGGCTGCTTGTCCTCGCGGCGCTGGCGGTAATCGTCCATGTCGGCCTTGATCATCGCGGCGTTGCCCGGGGCGAGGTTGAAGGTTGCCGAGAGTACGATAAAGCCGTCGTCGGCGATGCGGCTTTTGCGATAGCCCAGGTTGAGCTCATCGACATCGAACTCGATGATGCTGCCGCTGCCGCGGGTACCGTCGTCGAGCACGCGGGCGGGCTTATAGACGCGCACGGACTCCAGAACATCGGCCATGCAGGCGCCGTAGGCACCGGCGTTCATATAGCAGGCGCCGCCGACCGAGCCGGGGATGCCCGAGATGGGCTCCATGCCGGTAAGGCCAGCCTCGGCTGCCGCGGCCGCGACATCCGAGAGCAGCGCGCCGGCTGCTGCCGTGACATGCGTGCCGTCGACGGTGATGTTGGAGAGACCTTCGCCCAGCACCACGACGACGCCGCGGATGCCCTTGTCGCCGACGAGTAGATCAGAGCCATTTCCCACGATGGTGAGCGGCAGATCGCAACGGTAGCAGGTGTCGAGTGTGGCGACGAGGCCCTGCTCGGTATCGGGCGTAACGAAGACATCGGCCGGGCCGCCGATCTTAAACGTGGTGTGCTCGCGCATGGGCTCGCTCATGAGCACGTTGTCCTCGCCGGCAACACCGGCGAGCGCGCAGAGCAGGTCCTCGTTAAAAAAGTCATTCTCGTGCATACGAATATCCGCCTTATGGTGGTCGTTTTCATCAATCGAATGCAATATACCCCACCCGGATGGATTTGGTGCAAAGTAACCTGACCCCAATGCACCAATCGGCTTGCGCTGGCGGCGATAAAAGTGCCGTTTACCGGATTGGTAAAGTGTTTATCATCGAGGTAGAAGGACGGTCGCTATACTTTCAAGAGATTGCGCGAATACTCGGAAGGAGCGAGATGGGCAACAAGGTTACTCTCAAGCAGATTGCCCAGGAGGTGGGGCTTTCCCCCTCGTCGGTCTCGCTTGTCCTTAACAACCGACCTTGCCGTATCTCGGAAGAAAACCGCAAGCGCATCAAGGAAGTTGCCGCACAAAACCATTATGTTCCCAACCAGATCGCGCGCAGCCTGGTCATGCGCGAATCGCGCACCCTGGGTCTTATCGTGCCCAATATCGAGAGCCGCTTTTTTGCCTCGCTCGCCGGCAGTCTAGAGAAACGCTGCCGCGAGGACGGCTATGCGCTCTTTATTACCAGCTCGGGTGGAAGTGCCGAGGACGATCTTGAGCTGCTGCGTCAGTTGGTGACGCGCGGCGTCGATGGTGTGTTCCTGGTTGTGGGCGATGAGTTCTCCGACGACCGCGCCCTGCGTGAGGAAGTTAGCCACCTGCCCATCCCGGCCGTGATGGTTGACCGCGCCATTGAGGGACTTGAGTGCGACAAGGTGATGTTCGATCACGAGATGGGTGGCTATATGGCCACGCGTTATCTGATCGAACAGGGCCACCGCCGCATTGCCTGCTTGGTTAACGCGCGCCGTTCCAATACGGGTCGTAAGCGTCTTGCCGGCTATGAGCGCGCCCTGCGCGAAGTGGGCCTGCCCATCGACGCGCGTCTGGAGTTTGAGAGCGAGTATTACATTCCGAGCGCCTACGAGGCATCGGAGGCGGTGCTGGCGACCGACGCCACCGCCGTCTTTGCAAGCTCGGATAACATTGCGCTGGGCCTACTTAAACGCCTGCACGAGATGGGGAAGAGTATTCCGGGCGATATCTCGGTCGTAAGCTATGACAACTCGGCAGCCGACGTTCTCTTTGAGCCGGCGTTGACCGCGATCGAGCAGGACCCCGGTGTGCTTGCCGAACACGCTTTTGGCTGCATGTCCAAGCGCCTTGCCGGTAAGGGTGGCAGGCGTGCCGAAGAGGTCGTTTTGGAGCCTGCGCTCATCGTAAAGGGCAGCGTGCTCGAGCTTACTAAACACAACTAAACACGTTTACCAATTCGCATAAAGTGAATGTGGAGCGCCTGTGATAGACGATATCGCAGGTGAAGGTCTGGTTTTGCTTACCTGCGAAAGGGATAACGATGATAAAACGTTTTTTCACCATGATAAAACGTTTTAGCAAATATACTAGTCCCAACGAAAGGTTGCCGTATCGGAGGGCGACCGCGCAGCGAAGGGACATAAACAATGGCTAAAACACTGGGAACGCCGTGGCAAAAGTTGGGACACGAGGTGCCGGCTTCCGAGCTCGAGGGTGTCGACCTGTACTGGCGCGCTTCGAACTATCTGTCCGTCGGCCAGATCTACCTTCGCTCCAACCCGCTGATGCGTGCCGACTTTGTCGATGAGAAGACCGGCGAGACGCGCGACTTTGGCCGCCCCGACGTTAAGCACCGCCTGGTTGGCCACTGGGGTACCACGCCCGGCATCAACTTCCTGTTCGGTCACGTCAATCGCCTCATCGCCGATCACAACCAGAACGCCATCTTCCTGATGGGCCCCGGTCACGGTGGTCCCGCGGGTACCGCCCAGTCGCTGCTCGACGGCACCTACCGCGAGATCCGTCCCGACATCACCGATGACGAGGCCGGCCTGCAGAAGTTCTTCCGCCAGTTCTCCTATCCCGGCGGCATCCCGAGCCACTTTGCGCCCGAGACGCCCGGCTCCATCCACGAGGGCGGCGAGCTCGGCTACACGCTCAGCCACGCCTACGGCGCTGTCATGGACAACCCGAGCCTGCTGGCCGTGGCCGTGGTGGGCGACGGCGAGTCCGAGACCGGTCCGCTTGCCACCTCTTGGCAGTCCAACAAGCTCGTGAACCCGGCAACTGACGGCATCGTTCTGCCAATCCTGCACCTCAACGGCTACAAGATCGCCAACCCCACCATCCTCGCCCGCGTGTCCGACGAGGAGCTCACCAAGTTCTTCGAGGGCATGGGTTATAAGCCGCACTTCTTTGTCGCCGGCTTTGACGACGAGAGCCACGCGAGCATCCACGAGCGTTTCGCCGCCCTGTTTGAGCAGGTCTTCGATGAGATCTGCGACATCAAGGCCACCGCTCAGGCCCAGGCCGCCGCGGGCGAGACCGTGGTCCGTCCGGCCTACCCCATGATCGTGTTCCGCACGCCCAAGGGCTGGACCTGCCCCAAGCAGATCGACGGCAAGAAGACCGAGGATTCCTGGCGTGCCCACCAGGTGCCGCTGGCGAGCGCCAAGGACACCCACGAGCACTTCCGCGTGCTGCGCGAGTGGCTGCGCTCCTACAAGCCCGAGGAGCTCTTTACGCCCGAAGGTCAGGTGCGCCCCGAGGTGACGGCCTTTATGCCGACCGGCGAGCTGCGCATCGGCGCCAACCCCAACGCAAACGGCGGTAAGGTGCGCCGCGAGCTTGAGCTGCCCGATGTCCACGCTCACGAGATTCCCGTTGCAGAGAAGGGCCACGGCTGGGGCTCCACCGAGGCCGCCCGTGTCTTTGGTGAGTACACCGCCGATGTCCTGGCCAAGAACATGGACGATTTCCGCATCTTCGGCCCCGACGAGACCGCGTCCAACCGCCTGCAGGCTGCCTACAAGGTGACCAAGAAGCAGTGGGACGCCGGCTTCTACGAGGACGAGGCCAACGACGAGCTGCTCGCCGGTTCCGGCAAGGTCGTCGAGCAGCTGTCCGAGCACCAGTGCGAGGGCTTCCTCGAGGCTTACGTGCTCACCGGCCGCTCCGGCGTGTGGAGCTCCTACGAGAGCTTCGTTCACGTGGTCGATTCCATGGTTAACCAGCACTGCAAGTGGCTCGAGGCCACCAAGCGTGAGATTCCGTGGCGAGCCCCCATCAGCGGCCTCAACATTCTGCTGTCGAGCCACGTCTGGCGCCAGGACCACAACGGCTTCTCTCACCAGGACCCCGGCTTTATCGATCTACTGCTCAACAAGGCCAACGACACGCATATCGTGAACGCCTACTACCCGGCCGACGCCAACATGGCCCTTGCCGTGGCCGAGCGCGTCTACCAGTCCACCGACTGCGTCAACGCCATCTTCTGCGGCAAGCAGCCCGCCCCGACCTTCCAGACGGTCGACGAGGCCAAGGCCGAGCTCGCCGAGGGCGTCGCGACCTGGGAGTGGGCATCGACCGCCGACTCGCTCGACGAGGCCGACGTCGTCGTTGCCACCTGCGGTGACGTGCCGACCCTCGAGGCCCTGGCTGCAACCGACATGCTGCGCGAGCTGGGTATCAAGGTTTGGTTCGTCAACGTGGTCGACCTGCTCAAGATCCAGAACGTCTGCGAGAACGACCAGGCCATCAGCGACGAGCGCTGGGCTGAGCTGTTCGGCTGCGGCGAGAAGCCCGTTCTCTTTGCTTTCCACGCCTATGCCGGCACGATTCGCCGTCTGATCTGGAACCGCCCCGGCCACGACGCCTTCCGCGTCCACGGCTACGAGGAGAAGGGCTCCACGACCACGCCGTTCGACATGCTGCGCCTGAACAACATGGACCGCTGGGCCCTGGCTGCCGACGTGCTGCGCATGGTCGACGCCGATAAGTTTGCCGAGCAGATCAACGAGTGGGAGGCTTTCCGCACCGAGGCCTTTGAGTTCGCCTGCGACGAGGGCTACGATCACCCGGCCTTCACCGACTGGGTCTGGCCCGACGCCGCAGCCGCAACAGCAGCCGACGGCGCGCTCTCCGCAACGCAGATGACCGCGGGCGACAACGAGTAAGTAGGCATCCGGGACGGTCTCGCGCTGGGGCCGCCTCCGGGCGGGTTACCTTGCTCCGGGAAGTGGGCTTCGCGAACTTTCCGGAGCAAGGTAACCC
>CAKUHK010000078.1:0-10253 GCA_934655965.1 uncultured Collinsella sp. | reverse complement strand
CTGTTCGAGCTGTTTTGGGGTCTAGCTTAGGCCGCTCGGGTAGAATTACCGCAATATATACGCTGCTGTGAGCAGGAGGTTGCCGCGCATGGCGACGATGAACGAAAAAGATTACTACGAGATTTTGGGTGTCTCCAAGGACGCCACCTCGCGTGATATTCAAAAGGCCTTCCAGCAAAAGGCCCGCAAACTCCATCCGGACGTTAACAAGGAGCCGGATGCCGAGGAAAAGTTTAAAGAGGTTTCCGAGGCCTACGCCGTGCTTTCGGATGAGCAGAAGCGTGCGCGTTACGATGCCATGCGTTCGGGCAATCCCTTTGCCGGCGCCCCGACGGCTTCGCCCTATGGCGGCGGTTACGCCGGCAGCGCGGGCTACGGTAATCCCTTTGAGGGCGGCTTTCCCTTTGGCGGCGCTTGGGGTCAGCAGCGCCGCGGCCAGGCTGCCTACAACCCCGAGAACGGCGCCAACGTGGTCGTCGATATCAAGCTCGATGCCAAGGAGGCCAAGGGTGGTGCCCGTAAGACCGTCCGCTACACGCGTTTCGATACTTGCGGTCACTGTGGCGGCTCGGGTTCCGTTTCATCCGAGCATGCGCACACCTGCCCGAGCTGCGGTGGTCGCGGCCACATTGATGTCGACCTGTCCTTCCTGTTTGGCGCGGGCACGTTCCAGTCGGTCTGCCCCGAATGTGGTGGTTCCGGTAAGGTCGTGGCCGACCCCTGCCCCGATTGCGGTGGCAGCGGCCGCACTCGCGTAACCTCCGAGCAGACGATTGAGTTTCCCGCCGGCACGCATGATGGCGACGAGGTCCGCATCAGCGGCATGGGCCATGCCGGCACCAACGGCGCCTCGGGCGGCGATCTGGTCGGTCGTGCCCATGTTGAGGCCGAGCGCTTGGAAGGCAAGGCCCGCACCGGTTTTTACCTGATGGGCATCGTGGCGCCGTTTTTGGTGCTGTCGGCCATCTCGGGCGTGTTCTCGGCCTTTGCCGTGATGTGCTTTATTCCGTTTACCATGGGCTTGTTCATGGTGCTCTCGGACGGCGTGCTTCACCGCAGCCTGCTGTGGTGGAAGCGCGGCGCGATGCAGTTTGCCAACGGTTTTGCCAACGGATTTATGTTTGCGCTCGTGTCGGTCTGGTTTGCGAGCTGCTCGCAGCGTGCCATGCTTTCGCCCTACGGGATGCAATAACATCAAACCCTCTGTTTGCGGCCGGCCCAGCTTGGGTATAGGACGCACTGTGACAATAATGAAAGTCGGAAGGATTCTGTCGTGTCGGAAAATAGGGATTACTACGAGGTACTTGGCGTCGACAAGGATGCCGACGCGCGGACGATCAAGCGCGCGTTTCTAAAGAAGGCCCGTACCGTACATCCGGACGTTTCGGACGACCCCGAGGCCGAGGCCAAGTTCAAAGAGCTTAACGAGGCATATTCCGTTCTTTCCGATGAGCAGAAGCGTGCAAATTACGATCGCTACGGTTCGCCCGACGGCCCCGGTGGCTCGGGCTATGTTGACATCAACGATATCTTTGGCGGCATGGGCATGGACGACCTCTTCTCGTCGTTCTTTGGCGGTGGCGCCGGTGGCGGTGCCCGTAACCGCCGCGAGCGTCGTCGCGGCCGCGACATGGCCATCTCGCTTTCGGTGACGCTCGAAGAGGCGGCGCTCGGCTGCAAAAAGACGATCAGCTATGATCGCCTAGCCCCCTGCGATGACTGCAACGGTACCGGAAGGGCCGAGGGTGCACAGGAAAAGCAGTGCAGCCGCTGCCATGGCACAGGCTATGTCACGACGGTCCAGCGTTCGTTCCTGGGCCAGGTTCAGTCTTCCTCGCCTTGCCCCGACTGCCACGGCGAGGGCACGGTTATCGACCATCCCTGCGAGACCTGCGATGGCCAGGGCCGCACGCCTTCGCACGAAAAGATCGACATCGATATTCCCGCCGGCGTTTCGACCGGTCGCCAGCTGCGCGTGAGTGGCTTTGGCGAGGCTGGTCTTCGCGGCGAGCCCTCGGGCGATCTGATCGTCAACGTACGCGTTGCCGACCACGAGCGCTTTAAGCGCAATGGCGACGACCTGTACCTGGTGAGTGATATTTCGATCGCACAGGCCGCGCTTGGTTGCGAGATCGAGGTTGAGGGCATTATGCCCGACGAGGTCGTCAAGGTGACGGTCCCCGCCGGTACGCAGTACGGTGATACCGTGAGTGTGAACAACTTCGGCATGCCGCGCATTGGCGGTGGCGGCTCGCGCGGTCGTCTGGTCGTGCAGCTGCGCGTGGTTGTTCCCACCAATCTTTCCAATAAGCAGCGCGAGCTGCTCGAGGCCTTTGCCGCCGAGTCGGGCGATGACGTCGCGCCCGGCAAGAAATCGGTGACCGACCGTATCAAGAGTGCCCTCGACGACATCCTCGATTAAGGAGCCCGTGTGCTCGCACCCCATATCTCTGTTGTCAACCTCGGCTGCCGCGTCAACCGGGTTGAGTCCGACCGTATCACTGCCGATCTTATGCGCCTGGGCTTTGCGATGGTTGAGCCTCAGGATGCCGAGCTGATCGTCATCAATACTTGCGCTGTGACGGGCGAGGCCGAGGCCAAGACTCGCAAGGCCGTCCGTCACGCGCTGGCTTATCCGGGTGAGCCCTACGTGGTCGTCACCGGCTGCGTGGTCAATTTGCATCCTGAGGAGCTGCTGGAGCTTTCGGACCGCGTGATCGCCGAGCCGTCCAAGATCGATGTCGCCGATCGCGTCTGCGAGGTATTGGGCGTCGAGTCCGATAGCGTTCCCGCCTGTAGCGACGGCGAGGTGGTCGACGCGCTCGGTCGCTCGCGCCTGGGCGTGAAGATTCAGGATGGCTGCAACCACCGCTGCACCTACTGCATCGTGTGGAAGGCCCGCGGCCCCGAGCGATCTGTGCCCGTCGAGTCCGTGCTCGAGCAGGTGCGCGAGGCCCAGGAGGCCGGTGTGCCCGAGGTCGTGCTGACCGGCGTGAACCTGGGTGCCTACGACGGTAAGAGCGCGACCGACGAGCATGTCGAGATCGACGAGCTGCTCGAGGCGATTATGGAGCGTACGTCTATTCCGCATGTACGCATTTCCTCGGTCGAGCCCATGGATATTTCCGAGCGTTTGCTCAAGGTCATGGCGCGCTATCCGCAACGCATCGCCCCGTTTTTGCATCTGCCCGTGCAGTCTGGCTGCACGGCGACCCTGCATCGCATGGGCCGTCCCTATAGCGCCGAGGCATTTGAGGACACGGTGCGCATGATTCGCGCCAACCTGCCGCAGGCATCGCTTTCGTGCGATGTCATTGTCGGCTTTCCCGGCGAGACGGACGAGGAGTTCGAAGAGTCGCTGGCGCTGTGCCGTCGCGTGGGCTTTTCGCGTATGCACGTGTTCCGCTACAGCAAACGCCCCGGTACCCTTGCCGCCGACATGCCCGACCAGGTGGCTCCCGAGGTTATGGCCGAGCGCAGCCGCCGCATGCGAGCAACCGCGCAGGAGCTCGCTATTGCCGACGCTCGTCGCCGTGTGGGCACCGTCGAGCGCGCCGTCCTCGAGTACGGTGACAACCTGACGCTCGGTTCGTTCCATCATGCGCGGCTTGATGATGCCTGTGGACTCACAGCCCCGTGCCTGCTCGATGTTGCTATCATCGGAGTCGATGATTCCGGCTTGGTCCATGCACGCAGGGAGGTTCATGGAAGCCTCGAAGATTAGACTTACCGTTCCCGAGGGAATTGACCCCTCGCGCGTTTTGGGTACTGGCGACGGTGTCCTTCGTGCGCTCGAGAGCTTGGTTAGCGCTCACGTGGTGGCCCGCGGCGATAGTATTGCCGTGAACGGCGACCCGGACGAGGTCGAGCTGGTCGCGCGCTTTTTCGAACATTGTTTTCGCGAGGCCGCTGCTGGGCGCACCCTGTCCGGCGATGATGTCTCGCGTTGCTTGGCCGTGCTGCGCGACGGCGAGCACGAGGCCACGTCGCTTCGCGATGACGTGCTCCTTTCGTATCGCGGTCGTGCCATTCGTCCCAAGACGCTCGGCCAAAAGCGCTATGTGGATGCCATCCGTTCGCATACCATCACGTTTGGCCTGGGTCCCGCCGGCACCGGTAAGACCTATTTGGCCATGGCGCTCGCCGTCGCCGCACTTAAGCGTCACGAGGTGGGCCGCCTGATCTTGACGCGCCCCGTCGTCGAGGCGGGGGAGAACCTGGGCTTTTTGCCAGGTACCCTCGAGGAAAAGATCGACCCCTACATGCGTCCGCTCTACGACGCCCTCTTTGACATGATGGATCGCGAGCGTACTGATGAGCTCATGGAGCGCGGCGTGATTGAGATCGCCCCGCTTGCCTACATGCGCGGCCGTACGCTGAGTGATGCCTTCGTGGTGCTCGACGAGGCTCAAAACACCACGCCCGAGCAGATGAAGATGTTCCTGACGCGTTTGGGCTTTAACTCCAAGTTCGTGATCACCGGCGATTTGAGCCAGCGCGACCTGGTAGGTCGCCGTGGCGGTCTGGCCGATGTGGAGCGTATTTTAGGACGTGTCGATGATGTTGCGTTTTCGCATCTGGAACGCGCCGACGTGGTGCGCCATGCCCTGGTGGGTCGTATCGTCGAAGCCTACGATACCTATGATGACGCGCGCGAGCAGCGTGCGCGTGACCGAAAGGAGTCCCGTTGAGTGT
The DNA here is from genome assembly GCA_934655965.1 of uncultured Collinsella sp. Lineage (GTDB taxonomy): Bacteria > Actinomycetota > Coriobacteriia > Coriobacteriales > Coriobacteriaceae > Collinsella. The sequence goes on along the minus strand of CAKUHK010000078.1, from coordinate 5,558 downwards.
ATTGATCAGCAACGATGCCGAGCTCGATACGCTGCTCGATGCGCAGGAGGTAGAGCACATCTGCGAGGTCGTGCTTTCTGCCGAGGGCGTTGGGCGTGAAGTCGAGATCTCCCTTTCGTATGTCGATGAGGACGAGATGCATGAGCTCAACCATGAGTGGCGCGGTATCGATCGCACCACCGACGTGCTCTCGTTTGAGTGCGACTCTGCCTTTGACGAGGATATTCCCGCCGACGAGACGCTCGAGCTCGGCGATATTATCCTGGCCCCGCGGGTCATCGCCCGCCAGGCCCCCGGTTTTGGCAATAGCCCCGCCGATGAGTGCCGCCTGATGCTCGTGCATGGCATGCTGCATCTGCTGGGTTACGATCATATCGAGGACGACGAGGCCGAGGTCATGGAAGCTCGTGAGGACGCCATTCTGCGCGATCTGGCGCTCGAGCGCGGCGAGGACCCCAAGCTCGTCCATGTCGGCCCCATCACCAACCATGCCCACGACTAGGAGCCGCCCATGATTCCCGGATCGAACAAGGACCATCCGTCCTTTTTAAAGTCGTTCTCCTATGCCATGGAGGGCTTCGTCACCGCCGTCAAGACCGAGCGCAACATTAAGGTCATGCTCGTGGCGGGCGTGTGCACCGTCATTGCCGGCTGCATTGTGGGGCTCGATATTGCCGAGTGGGGCACGATTATCATCTGCTGCGGGCTGGTGATTCACGGCGAGCTGTGCAACACCGCCATGGAGGCGATCGTCGACCTGGCGACTCAGGAGCTCCATCCGCTGGCTAAGCGTGCGAAGGATATCGCCGCCGCCTCCGTCTACGTTCTTTCCATCACTGCCGCGATTGTGGGCCTGTTGGTATTTGCCCACGCGCTCGGTTTTATTTAGAAAGGGATTCCTATGTCCGACAATATGCAGCCTGCCGATGAGATTCTGGACGATGAGTCCCTGGGCGCGGTGGATGGCGAGGAGTTTGAGGAAGTCGAGGAGTTCGACCCGTTTGAGGGCATGAGCGATGATGAGCTCGACGCCCTGTGCGAGGAGGACGAGAGCCTCGCGGGCTTTGGAGATGTTGAGCCGGGCTTCCGCAGCGGCTTTGTTGCCCTGGTCGGTCGCCCCAACGCCGGCAAGTCCACGCTGCTCAACGCCTGCTACGGCAAGAAGGTCGCCATCACCTCGCCGGTGGCGCAGACGACTCGCCGCCGCATGCGCGCCGTCGTCAACCGCCCCGGCTACCAGCTAGTCTTTGTTGACACCCCGGGTATTCACAAGCCCAAGGACGGCCTAGGTTCCGAGCTCAACAAGAGCGCGCTGTTCGAGCTCAACGACGTTGACGTCGTCGCGTTTTTGATCGATGCCACCAAGCCCATCGGCAGGGGAGACGCTTGGGTCGCCGAGCGTGTCAAGAATGCCCGCTGCAAGAAGGTTCTGGTGCTCACCAAGGCTGATGAGGCCGATCCCGCGCAGGTCATGGAGCAGCTCAAGGCGGCGCACGAACTGATGGAATATGACGATGAGATCGTGACCTCGTCGGTCAAGAACTTTAACGTCGATGCGTTTATCGAGACCGTCGCACACTTTTTGCCCGAGGGCCCGCGCTGGTTTCCCGAGGACATGGGCACCGACGCCTCCGACGAGACGCTCGTTGCCGAGTTTGTGCGCGAGAAGGTCCTGCGCCGCACCCGCGATGAGATACCGCACTCCGTGGGCGTGATTTGCGACGCGCTCGAGCAGACCAAGAAGGTGCTGCGCGTGCACGCCACCATTTACGTCGAGCGCGAGGGCCAGAAGGGCATCATCATCGGCAAGGGCGGCGAGATGATCAAGCATATCGGTATCGACGCCCGTCGAGATCTTGAGCGCATCTTTGGCACGCAGGTCTTCTTGGAGCTGGACGTAAAGGTCAAGACCGGCTGGCGCGATGACGAGGCCCAGATTCGCCGCTTTGGCTACAACGCCGAGGACTAGTTTTCGTCAATGGCAGGCTCTCGCACATATCGCACGAAGGTGCTCGTGCTCGACAAGACCAAGCTCAAAGAAACTGACCTGATTTTGACGATGCTCGACGAGCGGGGGCGGCAGGTGCGTGCCGTGGCGAAGGGCGCGCGCAAACCTGGCGGTCGCCTGGCGGCGCGCTGTGAGCTGTTCTGTACCGTCGATATGCTTCTGGCGCACGGTCGCTCGCTTGATGTGGTGTCACAAGCTGAGCTCATGGAGGCACCGCTCGGCGCCGCGCCCGATTACGAGACGACCTGCGCCGCAAGTGCGATTGCCGAGGTCGCGCGCGTGTGCTCGTTCGAGGATGCCGAGGACCCGTTTACCTTTGCCATCACGCAGCGGGCGCTTGCCCTGGTGGGAAGTGGGGTCGACACGGCGCATATGGACCTGCTCGTCGCGGCGTTTGTCTTTAAGCTGCTGTCGCACGTTGGCTACCGGCCCGATTTTTCGGCTTGCGTCTCGTGCGGCGACCCCATGCTGTCGTATTTTTCGGCTCAGGCGGGCGGGCTTCTGTGCGGATCGTGTGCCTCGAGCGTTCCGGGCGCCGAGCTGGTGTCGACCGGCGAGGTCGCGTGGCTGCGCGCCCTTATGTCCATGACCTTCGATGCGCTCATGGCCGAGAGGATCGATCCCCATACCGCCGCCTTTTTGCTTGGACTTTCGCATGTGTGGGCGGCGACGCACACCGATCAGCGCCTCCGCGCGATGGAATTCATGTTGGGTCGGTGATGATGCGCAGGCGCGGGTTGCTTGTGGTAACATACCGACCTGTTGGTACCTCGACCTTGGATGCTCGCTCCACCGGCGGCTTCCCAGTCCGAGGCGAATATCGTCGCCCGCGGGCGACAAGAAACGAAAGGTGAAACAATGACTGTTTCCAAAGAGCGCAAGGCGGAGCTGACTGCCCAGTTCGGTAACACCCCGGTCGACACCGGCAACCCCAAGGTCCAGGTCGCCATCCTGACCGAGCGCATCAAGGAGCTGACCGAGCACATGAAGTCCCACCAGAAGGACTTCCACACCCGTCGTGGCCTGCTCATGCTCGTCGGCCGTCGTCGTCGTCTTCTCTCCTACATCAAGAAGAACGACATCGTCGAGTACCGTGAGCTCATCAAGGCTCTGGGCATCCGCGACAACATCCAGTAACGGATTTGTACATGCTAAGAGCGTCCTGCGCAGCGGGGCGCTCTTTTTGTGTAAGGGCGTGAACAATCACGCTCTGAAGCGTGGCGGGGGCAGGGGGCCCGCGTCACATGAGAAGCCCGCAGGCAAGGGGCCTGTGGGGTAAAGGAGAACAATGACACTCGTATCCAAGACCTTTGAGCTGTACGGCAAGACCTACACCTTCGAGTCCGGCGAGCTTGCCAAGCAGGCCACCGGCGCCTGCTTGGTCAAGCAGGGCGACACCACGATGCTCGACACCGTGGTCGTCTCCAAGGAGCGCAAGAACTACGACTTCTTCCCGCTAACCGTCGACTTCAACGAGAAGATGTACGCCGCAGGCCGCATTCCGGGTGGCTACCTCAAGCGTGAGGGCCGTCCCAGCGAGAAGGCCACGCTCACGGCCCGCATGATCGATCGCCCGATTCGCCCGAGCTTCCCGGACGGCTTCCGCAACGAGGTGCACATCGTCGCTACCTCGCTCGTCGCCGACCAGGTCAACCCCTTTGACGTCATCAACGTCATGGGCGCCTCCCTGGCCATGACGCTCGGCGGCGTGCCCTTCGAGGGCCCGCTGGCCTGCGTGCGCATCGGCCGTAACGTGGAGACCGGCGAGTTTATCGTCAACCCCACCTATGAGGAGCGCGAGAACTCCGACCTGGACCTGGAGCTGGGCGGTTCTGCCGACTTCATCTCGATGGTCGAGGCCGGTGCCGAGGAGATCTCCGAGGACGACATGCTCGCCGCTATGAAGTTTGGCCAGGAGGCCCTTGCTGCCTTCTGCCAGGCTCAGGACGAGTTCGTCGCCGAGTGGGAGCAGGTCAACGGTGCCATCGTCAAGAAGGAGTACCCGCTCGACCAGCCCGTCGAGGAGGTCCAGGAGCGCATCTTCGCCCACTACGACGAGATGGCTGCTGCCCTGCGCGATGCCGACAAGCTTTCCCGCATCGGTAAGGTCGAGGCTCTGAAGGAGTCCATCCGCGCCGAGTTCACCGAGGAGGAGCAGGCCGCTTGGGAGCGCGAGATCCCTGTGGCGCTCAAGAAGCTCGAGAAGAAGGCCATGCGTACCATGGTCGTCGAGACCGGCGAGCGCGTCGACGGCCGTGCCGCCGACGAGATCCGTCCCATCATGGTGAAGGACAACTACCTGCCGCTCGTTCACGGCTCCGGCCTGTTCCAGCGCGGCCAGACCCAGGTGCTCTCCGTCCTGTCGCTCGGCATGCTCAACGAGGGCCAGCGTCTGGATACCATCGAGCCCACCGAGGGCAAGCGCTACATGCACCACTACAACTTCCCGCCGTTCTGCACCGGCGAGACCGGTCGTATGGGTAGCCCCAAGCGCCGCGAGATCGGCCACGGCAACCTGGCCGAGCGCGCCCTGCTTCCCGTCCTTCCCGACGAGAACGAGTTCCCCTACGCCATCCGCGTGGTCTCCGAGGTCATGGAGTCCAACGGCTCCTCTTCGATGGCTTCGACCTGCGGCTCCACGCTTGCCCTTATGGACGGCGGCGTGCCCATTAAGCGCCCGGTCTCCGGTATCGCCATGGGCCTGATCCAGGAGGAGGGCAAGACCGTGGTCCTGTCCGACATCCAGGGTCTCGAGGACTTCCTGGGTGACATGGACTTTAAGGTCACCGGCACCACCGAGGGCATCACCGCCCTGCAGATGGACAACAAGGCCACCGGCCTTACCTTCGACATCCTGGCCCGCGCCCTGCAGCAGGCCAAGGAGGGTCGTGCGTACATCCTGCAGAAGATGCTCGATGTGATCCCCGAGCCGCGCCACACCACGCGCAGCACCGCCCCGCGCATCGTCTCCATCCAGGTTCCGACCGACAAGATCCGCGACGTCATCGGTTCCGGCGGCAAGGTCATTCGTGGCATCCAGGACGAGACCGGCGCTTCGGTCGACATCCAGGAGGACGGCACCGTCTTTGTCGGCGGCACCGGCGAGTCCGTCGATCAGGCCGTTGAGCGCATCAAGCTCATCATCAAGGTTCCCGAGCCGGGCGAGGAGTACACCGGTCGCGTTGTCTCCATCCAGCCGTTCGGCGCCTTCGTGAACCTGCTGCCCGGTAAGGACGGCCTGCTGCACATCTCCCGCGTCGCCAAGGGTCGCGTGGAGAAGGTCGAGGACGTCCTCAACGTGGGCGACGAGGTTAAGGTCGTCGTCATCGAGGTCGACGATCGCGGCAAGATCTCGCTCGATCGTCTGGATAAGCCCGAGGCCCCGGCTCGCGCCGAGGGTGCCTCCGAGGGCGACGGCGAGCACTTCCAGCGCCGTGAGCGTCCGCGTCGCGAGCGCTCCGAGCGCAGCGACCGCCCGCGCCGTCCCGGCGACAACGGAGGCCGCAAGCCCCGCCGTCACCACGACGCCGAGTAACAGCAACACATAAGC
>CAKUHK010000077.1:0-10260 GCA_934655965.1 uncultured Collinsella sp. | reverse complement strand
CCCTGCGCTGCAACCTGCAGCAAAGCAGGTACAATAGCCCAATGCGCATCGCGCACGACGATGATATCGGCGCCCGCGACTGGGGGAGAATACATGGCAGAGCAACAGATAACGCCGGGGACTAAGCTTCAGGTGGCGTTCGACGTGCCCATGGGCCAAATAACCGACTTCAACATGCTCGCCACGTACAAAGAGAACCTGGACGAGGCCTACTTCCTCATGAGCGCGCCCATGCTCGCCGGCAAGCCGCTGCTCATGGACGAAAACCAAAAGCTGCTGCTGCAATACAAAGTGGGCGAGGAGGCGTTTGTGCTCGCCGGCTACCCCGAGTCGGTCGAAAAAAAGGGCATCCGCACCTACTGGAAAATGCGCAAAGTCGCCGAGCAACGCAGCTTTGTCAAGCGCCGCGACGAGCGTTTTAAGGTCGCCATGCGCCTGACCTACCAGCGCGACAACGCGGCGGCCCCCGAGCCCGAGGACGCCATGACCATCGACGTCTCGGCCGGCGGTCTGGCCATCTACCTCAACGATTACCCCGACGTGGGTGAGGCCCTGGCCGTGCAAATGCCCGTAATCCGCCTGCGGGGCGAGCGCCACGAGCTGCCTGAGCAACTGGGTATCGTGTGCTGGGTGCGCTGCGCGCCCAAGGGCAGCCTGTACCGCAATGTCTGCGGCCTGCAGTTCCGTTACGCCGACGACATGGAGCGCGAGCTCGTCAAAGAATACGTTGGCTACATCCGCGCCAAGTATAAGCTCTGATCGCCATGGCACTGTTCAAGCGCAACGACAACAAAGATAAGGCTGCCGAGGATTTGGCCGAGGGTCAGCCCCGCAAACGCAAACCCAAGCGCGACCTGCGCGGCGTGGTACGCATCGAGGAGCTGGAGCAGGCCCTGGCCGACCAGGACCTCGACGACATCGACCCCGACGCCGTCGTCTCCATGTACATGCCCAAGCGCCGCATGGAACGCATCGGCGCGGCGCTGCTGCGCATGGACAAGCTGCAAAAGGCCCTCGTGGTGCTGGCGCTTGCCTTTGGCGTGCTGTTCGCCCTGTCGTTTATGCAGGAAAACATGGGTAACTTCACCATCAACCTCAACCGCCTGGAGCTGTTCCGCCGCGGCGTGGCCATTGCCGACAACGGCGACTTTAAAAACGCCACCGCGCGCCTGGCGGCCGACGCCGTGGACAACGGCACCAATATCGCCGCCGAGGACCTGCCCGACAACCTGGACGACATCGACGGCAGCCACAACGGCAAGAACTACGTGGCGTACACCTTCTATATCCGCAACGCCGGCAAGACCGACCTGGGCTACAGCGCCAAACTCAAGGTGGTCAGCGCCAGCAAGGGCGTGGAGAAGGCCGCGCGCGTGCGCGTGTACCGCAATGGCGAGCCCACGACCTACGCGGCGGCCGCGGCCGACGGCAACCCCGAGCCCAACACCGAGCCGTTTGCGTCCAAAGACGTGGTGACCACCATCAGCCACAACAACTTCCGCGTGGGCGACGTGGACAAGTACACCGTGGTCATTTGGCTGGACGGCGACGACCCGGAGTGCGTGGACAAGATCATTGGCGGCGCGGTGGAGTTCGGCTTCGATTTCGATTCGTCCGAGACCGACGACACGAGCCTGTTCATTAAGTTTGTGCAGGATATTGCCGATACCCTCACCGGCAACGACCCCATTAGCGCAAGCGGCAACGAGGCGCCCGATTACTACAAGGACCACAACGTGACCTGGAGTAACCGCCGCAACCAAAAGAACTCGCCCGCGGGGGACGGGGATAAGTAGAACGAACAAGCGCCGGGTCGGGATCGATTTCCCGGCCCGGCGCTTTTATTATGCCGAGGTTTTGTCGGCGGCGGTGGAAGCGGCTGAGGTTTCGCCCAGCAAGAACATCCGCAGGGCGAGCTTGATCGCGTGGCCCGGTTTGACCTCGGTCGCATTTCCCATGTGCTCGCCCAGGTCGCTGCAATAGGCGTAAACGTCGCGGATCAGATCCGCGCCCGAAAGGGTGAACATGTAGCCCGCGTCGGAGAGTGCGTTAGGCGCGGCAGGCAGCCCCGCGGCCTGGCAAAAGCTGGCAAGGTCGGGAGCCATGACGGCCTCGTAGTCAATCGCGTGCCCGCCATCCAGCGCAGCCTGCTCCGAGGCGCGGGCGTACGACAGTGCCGCCGCCAGCACAAAGCTGGGCGTGGGCGCATTGACGTCTTCGGTTGTGGCGACGAGCTTACCGGCCGCCTGCGTGACCAGCCAGGCCACCTCACGCTGACAGCGGACGGCCTTGCGCGTTACCGGTTTAATGGAGCCGGACGAAACGCTTCCCTTAGGTTGATCGGTGGCAGCCATAGAGCCCTCCCAACAAATAGCCCGCGCAAGCAGACAGAAATTACACGTGCTGCATCAGTATACCGAGTGGGGGAGAGCCCGGGGCGAAGTGTGGCAGGGGAGGGCGCGCGTACAATGGGCACACTACTGCGACCCCAAGCCTTAAGGCGGACTTATGGCTCCGCACAGACGAGGGTGAAAAATGGTAAACGGTGTTTACATAACCCAAGGTAGACCCGCGAATCAATTGGAATGTAAGGTCACGAAAACTCATAAGGAAATCGTAAGAATTATGGTATTCTCACTTCCATGTCAAAAGGATGGGCAAGCAACATCCAACACGAAAGCGCGGGCTCCCCTTCCGGGCTTCTCGAGGGTCATCTGGGACGAATGGGGAAAGAAAGGGGTCCGCATGGATACCAAAGCATTAAAGAAGCAGATGGGCGCAGCCATCGCCATGGTGCTCGTGGCAGCCGTAGCCCTCGGCTCCGCCACCTTCGCATGGTTCGTCAGCAACAACACGGTTGACGCCACGACCAGTAAGATTTCTGCTCAGTCGAACTCTGCATTTATGTATATCCGTGATGAGAAGGAGCCCTCTAAGGACCTTCGCACGGACGAGTCTTCTGTCGTGAACGCTGCGCTTTTCCCCGCACACTGGGTAACGGCGGATGAGGCTGCTGCCGCTGGGGGCGGCTACAACGGCAAGGATGCTGCTAATTTCTACACCGCCTTTGGCCAATCCGCAGACGCAGCTGGATTCGCCATGGATGCAAAATCCTTAAAGAAAGTAATTGCAGACGGAAAGACGGATGGCTCGACTGATGCCGCTGTTGCTGGTGAGTATGCCGTTGTGAATACATTCTTTGTTGGTTCAAAGGGTGCGAACCTTGAGAATCTTAAGGTCGAAAGCTGCTCTATTAAGGGCGAGGACGGCGACAGTGCCGAATTCGATAGTGCCCTCCGTGTGCTCGTCACGTGCGGAAACAACTGGGTTCTTTGTGGTCCGAACGCGGTTCTTGCGTCTTCGGGCGGCGATTCGGTTTTGACTCCAACCGTATCCGCCACTGAGAGCGAAATTAAGATGTTTGTCTTCTATGACGGCGATGACGCTAAGATCTATACGAACAATCTCGACGCCCTGAAGACCGCTTCCAAGCGCATCAACGTTGTTTTCACTGCTACCTCTACTCAGACGGACAAGAACAACTAAACGCCTGTTGGTGTAACGCAAGGCGGGGGAGAGGTATCCCCCGCCTTTTTCTTTAGAGAGGAGGATTTTCGTTGAGCGTTAAGCAGATAAAAAAGCAGCTTGCAGTTGCAGCCTTGTCTGTCGTTATGGCAGCAGTTGCCCTTGGTTCTGCGACGTATGCCTGGTTCGTCTCGAATACAAAGGTAGATGGCACCTCCAGCACCGTAAGCGCTCAGGCAAACGGAATGGTCCTCCAGATTGCGCCCGGTAAAGATGCCATTCATGACGGTAGTGATCACCAAACGACCGCCGCAAGCACTGGTCATGAAATCAGTCCGTCTTCCACGAACGATGCTCATAGCTGGTTTGTACCAAAATCATGGAACGGAACGGATGTAAGTGGCTATCAGAAGGCGACGATTTCCAACCAGCTTGAGGGTGCCTATTCGCTCGAGGGAGACCCAAAGACCTATTACGCCTATACGATGGCGGAATATACGCTCTACACGATTAACCAGACTGGTGAGGCTGACGTCTATCTCGACAACAGCAGTTCGAACGGCCCCGTTGTTGTGACTGCGTCGGAAGGCGCTTCGCGAGATTGGTTCAATAAAATCAAAGGTAGCCTTCGCGTGGGCCTGTTGATCGACGATGAGCTCAAGGTCGTCTACGCTCCCGTCCTTCCGACTGGCAAGGGAAATGATGTCTCCGCCACCGAAGGTTGGAGCTGCGTGAATTCAGACAACCTTTCGGTGACCATGGCACCGTCTTATGCCCATGTGTATGGCGGCAACATGGTTGACCAGAACAACAAAAACTGGGGAGCAACCGGAAACGGTGACTCCTACGTAAAGCCGACGGGCGATGCGCAGATGCTCGCTCATGTTGGCTACAACGGAACCAACTTTAAGGTTGTCATTTGGATGGAAGGCACCGACAACGATTGCCAGAATATGTCTGGCCTCGACGTTGGCGAAGGAAGCCCGACCTTCGACGTCACCGTCAGCTTGGTCGGCATCATTCCTGATTCCAAGTAGTGCAAACGCTACAGTAACTTAGACAAAAGACGAGGGCCAGTTCTGGTTTGAACTGGCCCTCGTTTGCTTATGCCAAGAACAGCTTGCTTACAGCCCGTACACCTCAACCATGGCTTCGCCGATGCGGTGGGGAACACCGGTGACAAGCGCGTTACCCATGCAGAACGCTCGGTGGCCATCGGTCATTCCGGTGTCCGTCCAGCCTTTCGGGAATCCCTGAAGCTGATCGAGTTCGTCGGGGACAAGACGACGGAAACGACCGTCGGGGCACTCGATGACATGCTTAAAGCGGCTGGCTCCCGTGCCGCCTTCGCCCGTGAGAATCGTACGGCTTGGTTTGTCGATAGCATCCGGGAAGCTCATGGCACCCTCTGAATACGTATACGTAAAGCCGGTTTTCTTATTGGTGCGCTCTTCGCGTTTGCTGCCCTTGAGGTAGCGCCAATCGGGAAGCTTTTCGTCAGAGATGTAGAACTGCTCCGGAACATTCGCCTCGTCGACAAGCACATCGCCAAGCACGCGGCGCTGGCCGTGATAGTCCTCAGCGAAGTCGCAGGTCAAAACGTGGCAGTCTTGCATGACACCGGCATTCTTGAACTGGGAAGTCTTCTGTCCAACGCCAAAACGAGTCGAGTTTTCATAAGGATCAGGCAGAACATCGAGCTCGGCCATTTCGTCAGGATAGATGGCGGGGAAGGCCTTGGCCATGACGCCGTTGTGCAAGCGATCGACAAGATCAACCTTGCCGGCGTTCTTCTCGCAGAAGATGTAAACGCGCTTGCGACGCTGGGGGAAACCGTATTCCGCGGAGTTGACCACGCGCCATTCGACGGTGTAATCGAGGTCAGCAAGGCAGCTCAAGATGATGGCGAAATCGCGACCGCGCTGAGATGCGGGCGACTTGAGCAGGCGATCAACATTCTCAAAGAGCCCGAAGCGGGGCTTCTTCATCTCGAGGAAGTGATAGATGTCCCACCAAAGGACACCTTTCTTGCCCTCGATGCCGTGTGCCTGATTAAGCGGACGTGCGACGGAGTAATCCTGGCAAGGGAAGCCGCCAACGACCATATCGACGTCGGGGATTTCAATCTCGCCGGCTTCAGCTTGCTCCAGGACCTTATTGATATCTTCGTTGACAACGGAATCTTCGCCAAAGCGATTCATATAGCAACGGGCTGCGAACTGACGCGCCTTGGTTCCGGGCGGCTCCCACTGATTGGCCCAAATGGTGCGAAAGGCCCCGGCGGGCTTCATATAGAAATCTGGATAACGAGGGTCGGCGTAGCCTTCGAGGCCCAAACGGAATCCGCCGACGCCAGCAAAAAGCTCGGCGATTTTGACCTCTGACATACTCACTCCCCCAAATCGCTGCAAATGCAAAGATCAAGGGTACAGAAATCGGGTTGCAAATGGAAGATCCCTTAGGGGATCTTCACGGTATTACCCGAAATTACAGTAGCATACGTATTAGATCATGTCTTATTTCGAGAGGATTTGCCATGTCCAAGAAGCACCTCGATTTCAAGCGCATGCTTGACGATACTGATTTTTCTGACCCCTCAAGTATTGAGCGGTATGCTGCCAATCTCGACGGGATGACGTTTCGCGATATTCTCGAGCTTGGCATTGCGCCGGAGGGGGAGAGTGCGCCCAAGGACTTTGGGTCCAAGAAGTACAAGGGTGGCATGGGAACCCTGATCGAGGAGCGTTACTTTGGCTATAAGGCCAACAGCGATGATCGGCCGGACTTTCCCGAGGCTGGCGTCGAGCTCAAGGCAACGTGTTTTGACGTGCTCAAAGACGGTCGTAAATCTGCCGGCGAGCGTCTTGTCTTGACGATGATTCCCTACGATCGTCCCGTTTCTCTCGACTACGACAGCTCGCATCTCAAGACCAAGCTCAGCAATATCCTGCTGATTTACTACGGCCGCGATCGTTCCATCGATAAATACGACCAGCGCATTGAGCGCGCGGTCATGGTTCGTCTGCCCGAAGAGGACATGAAGATCATTCGCGCTGACTACGAGAAGATCATTTCGTACATTCAGGATGGTCGAGCGGACGAGCTATCGGAGGGCATGACCACCTACTTGGGCGCCTGCACAAAGGGTGCGACCGAAGCGACGATGTGGGTTGACCAGTATTACGAGTATTTCAATACCGATACGGGTGAGATTGAACGTCGTCGCGCAAAGCGTCGCGCTTTTTCACTCAAGCGCTCGTACATGGACTATGTACTTCACACCTATGTTCTTGGTGCCCCGCGTGTCGGCGAGAGCATCGTTCAGGCTGGCGACGAGTCCGTTGATTTCGAAAGCTATGTAACTGGACTTATCGAGCGACACTATGGCGAAACCGATCGCCAGATTGCGGAGCAGTGCGGCCTGGAGTATACGGGCAACAAAGCGCAATGGACGACGCTCGTCTATCGCATGCTCGGTATTAAAAACAATGCTGCCGAGGAGTTCGTTAAGGCCGGGATTAACGTCCGCGCTTGTCGCGTTAATAAGAGGGGGCACATCGAGCAGGCAATGTCTTTCCCTCCGTTTGAGTTTAAGCAGCTAATCAACGAGGATTGGGAAACGTCTTCCTTCCGTGCGCGCCTTGAGACCAACCGTTTCTTCTTTGTCGTGTTCCGTAAGGACCACGAGGGGATGTGGCGCCTTGACCGCTGCCTATTCTGGGCAATGCCTGCATACGAAATCGAAGGTCCCGCAAAGGCTTGCTGGGATGAGACGCGAAAGGTCATTCGTGAGGGCGTTAAGCTCAATCCATATAGGGATGCGACCGGAAAGCTCAAGGTGACCAACAACCTTCCCGGCATGGCGGACAACCCAATCGTCCACGTTCGTCCACACACGTCAAAGGCAGCGTACAAGTTCGCCGACGGAACCGAAGTCGGCAACATTGCGAAAAACGCCTACGAACTACCCGACGGACGCTGGATGACCAGGCAATCATTCTGGTTCAACAAGGGCTATCTGGAGAACATTCTGGGATTGTAGCAAGGCCGTCTTCACATGCCGGTGCGCCCTGGGCGCTGTCCCGGCCGTGGCATCAATGATGCGTATGACGATGCCGATGCCTAGTTGCCTGCTGACGAGCGAGGATTTTTGGACGGTTGAAAAATAAGGGTGGATAATCTCCCGTTTTTGGGCTGAAAGGCTGTCAAAAACGGGAGATTATCCACGCTCGGGCGAAGACATCGAGTGCTCAAGCAACTCAACTACCTGCGCATACTCGATTTCCGAGGATTTTCACACTCGATTTTCGAGGAAAACTGGACTCGATTTTCGAGTTTTGTCCTACAGGTAAATTCCCTCGCACAGGGTCTTGTGGAACTGGGTGTGGTGGTCGCGGGCCCAGGTGAAGAGCGCTTGGTCGTAGTTGCTCTGGCTGGCGGGGATGCCATAGACGCCGGCGACTTCCACGCGCACGAACTCCAGCGCGGGCAGCTTGTTGATGGCCGTGAGCGCAAACGGCGACGTGGGCTCCTCGAACAGGTAATGGCTGCCTTGCAGCGCGCCGCAGCCAGTGCACGTGCTGGCGAGCGATGCGGCCTTGGTAGTGCGCGACGTTACGGGCTTGTAGCCGCAGCGCGAATGCAGGTAGTCGCGGATCTCGGCCGGGACGCAGCCCAGCGTGGGGACGATGGTCACGGCGTTGGCGCGGGAGGTGTCGATCGCGACGTGGCCCGCGTCGTCCGTGGCGGGCGCATCGCCGGGCGTGGCCAAGCTGTCCGAATCCTCGGCCGCCAAATACGGAATGCCAAAGGCCGCCACCGTCGTCTGCTCATGGCACTTCCAGCATTCGCGCTTGCCCAGCACTAGGTAGATGTAGGGTGCGCTGGGGCCGGAGCGATCCACGCCGGGCAGCCACGCGGCAAAGGGCTCGGGGTTGACGCCATCGGGCACGTACCAGATCTTCTTGACCCGGTCCCACTTGGCGCCCAGGGCCTTGGCCTCGTCTTTGTGCGAAAAGGGAACATCGAGCTCGGTGCGCATGGCGGCTCCTTTGTGCGGCTTGCGGTGCATGTGCTCCAAGGATACCCCAGCGGTGGGTGCCCGATGCGCGTGGTTGTTGATGGTCGCGTTTGCGCTGGTGGTCGGCGGTGCGTGCTGTCTTGACGAAGCAGTTGCGGCGCGGTGCGGGACCCGTTGGACGAGCGCTTTGGCAGTCCAAGAAGTCGCGAGGCGCTTTGGCGGGGGCGTGCCGTCAAGCAAATGGACAAGTGCGCGGTCAGCTTTTGGTCAGTTGGCGGCAACCTTGCCAAAAGCTTGACGGATTTGCATTTAGACGTCGACGAATGAGTACTTTGGGCGCGTTGCGGCGAAAAACCGCCGGTCGTTTACCGAAACCTTGCCCGCGCCGCCGCCCGCTGCCGACGCGCATGCTATCTTCGCGCCATGAGCTACTTTATCGTTTCACATAACGCGGCACTGGCGCTTTTGGCGCACATCCCGAACCCCCGCTTTGGGGATTCGGAACCAGAGGTCGTGTCGATCGCGGGCGCCTGCGCGCTCGGTGACCAAGAGGCGCAGGAGTTTATCGATCGCTACGACCTGGGGATCGACGTGCTGGACCTGATGGTGCCGACGCGCGCCGACCGCCGGCGGACCAAGCACGTCGCGACGCACCTTTGCACCAACGAGCTCCCGGCGGGTTCGTTTATCTCGCTGGGCCACTGGAGGGGCGACCTGGATGCATACGTGTGCTCTCCCGAGCTGGCGTTTTTGCAGGCGGCGCACGACGGCGATGCGGCGGAGGCCATTTACGCCGGCTATGCCATGACATCGGACTACCGGCTGGATAACCTTGCGCCCGGCGGGGTGACCGGCAGGGATGCGGGCATGCGCGACGGCAGGCTTACGACCAAGGAGCTCATTGCGGCGTATATCGAGAAGTCCCCTAAGGTGCGAGATATTGCGAAAGCCAAGGCGTTGCTTGCATACGTGATCGAGGGATCGCGCTCGCCAAGGGAGTCGGGGCTTTGCATGTTTATGTCGTTGCCTGCGCGCTACGGCGGATATGCATTGGGCAAGGCCGAGCTGAATAAGAAGTACTACATTCGCGATGGATACAGTGCTGGACGCAAGCGCGAGCTTCGCGTGCTGGAGCGCACGCCCGACATTACGCTTACGGCAAAAGCCGAGGTGGGCATGGATAAAGTAAGGGCCGGACTGCTGCCCGAAGTGCTTACCGCGCTGGTCGATTACGACAGCGACGCTATCCACGACGGGCGCGAGAAAATCCGTAAGGACGCCGAGCGCCGCAATGAACTGCAGATGCTCAATGGGGTCGCGTACTTTACGGTGACGACTGATCAAACAAACGACTACGACAAGCTCATTCGCCTGTGTGAGCGCATCCGACGGAAGCTGCACCGTCGCAAGCGGTCCATATTTTATAAGCCCATGACTGAGGAAGCGCGATATTTTGCTCGGTCGCGCGTCGAGACGAAGCGGTTTAAGCTCTGGCAGGCCGTTATCGAGGCGCATCAGTATTGGTAGGGCGGCCCTTTGGCGACGGGCGGGATCGCTGCCAGAATGAGGGTGAATGGTTTTCCCGAGAAGTGAGCGAGCTTATTTGGGCCCCCGAAGCATCCACACTTTTTGAAGCCAAAACCGCAGGATTCCAACAGTAAAACCGCAGGAAACGGGCCGCCAAAAGTGTCGATGCTTCGGGGCCCGTTTTAGCT
>CAKUHK010000076.1:0-10288 GCA_934655965.1 uncultured Collinsella sp. | reverse complement strand
TTGCCCGGCGTACTCGAAACCTTGACCAGGTTCTTGCGGCCAAAGAGCTTGTTCATAATCGACGACTTGCCCACGTTGGAGCGGCCGACGAAACTCACCTCGGGGCAGGTGGACTCGGGAATCTGCGAAACCTTGCCGTAGCTGGCGACGAACTTGGCAAGCTGGTAGTTAATGGAATCGGCCATGGACACTCCTTGGTCGTAGGTTCTTACAAAATGGCCGTGCTCTTACGCGACGGCAATATGGCGAACAATATCGAGCGTGATGTCACTTGCGGCACGAGCGTAGTCGAACAGATCGAACTCACGGTCGCAAATCGCATCGTACGCCTCGTCACAATTATCGCTGATAGCACGCAGCACCAGGCAATCGACACCATTTTTAGTTGCGACATGGGCAATTGCCGCGCCCTCCATGCCAACGCAATCGGCATGCGTCGCCTCGATAGCGTCGTTGCGCATGGTAGCGCCCGTCACAAAGCGGTTGCCCGTGGCAATCGTACCGACCAGGAACTGTTTGGCGCCTTCGTTCGAAGCGACTGCATTTGCCGAAGCATCAACAAACCCACGCTCAGCAAGCACATCGGCGGCAATATCGACCAGCGCAGGCGTCGAGGCAAACTCCTCGAGTCCCGGTGCAGACTCGGCGATAAGCGCGGTATCGGTATCCAGATAGCGCAGGCGTTTGCCGATAACCACGTCGTCGATATGGAGCTTGGGGTTCAAACCGCCCGCGATACCCGAAAACACAACAGCCTGCGGGGCATATTTACTAATGAGATGCTGCGTCGCAGCGGCGGCGTTCACCGTGCCCATGCCCGCCGTTGTGGCGACAATCGACAGGCCGTCGAGCTCGCCGTTCACAACGGTCAATCCAGCCTCCTGTGCCTCACAAACGTCGCTCAGCTCTTTCTTAATCTGCATGATCTCTTTTTCGAGTGCACCGATGATCGCGATGGTAGCCATGCCATTCCCCAAACCTATTCGAAATTCTCAACCACGGTATGGTACCAGCATTTTGTTTGCCAACGCCAAACGAACACGCTAGGCAAGCGCGGCCCGCGTATCAAACAAGGCCTTCGCAATCGTAGCCACAGCCTCGCTCGAGCGGTCGCCCCACGGGATCGATGTCATGATGCTCATGACATACGTTCGGCCGTCAACGTCAATGAGACCCGCATCGCACGTCGCGTCGCAACCGGCCTCGCTAATCCAACCAGCCTTGTTGCGCACCAAGACCTGGTCGTCCGCAATACCATCGCGGATAAATGACCGGGTCGTAGAGGAAAGAAGACCCGACAGCCACTGCGAGGTTTCGGTATCACGGCTCAGATACTCACTCATTTCGCGCCACAACTTGGCGGAGCTACGCGGGCAATAGGTGGGAAAATCACTCATCGGATCGAGCGCGGTGTCGTAATCGATGCCAAGACTGACAATCCAGTCCTCGTAACCGGCATGGTCAAACGCAGCGCGCAGCGCAATAAACGAGTCGTTATCCGAGTTGACGACCGCATTCTCGACAAGATCGCGCACCGTCTGCCAGCCCATACCATAGCCACCATAGGTGCCCAGGGAATCGTCGAGCGAAACCTGGCCTGTCTCGACCAGAGACTCGCAGATATACAGCGCATAGAGCGCCTTGTGACTGCTCGCGCCGTACACCTCGACATCGGCGTTATACGTCACGCCCTTGCCACTCGACAGATCGTAAAACACCACACCCACGTCGCCCATCTCCTGCGCCTGGCCAAGGGCGTCCTGGAGTGCCGCGAGCGCGTCATCTGCCAAAACGGGATCCATACCACCCGCGAGCGAGAAGGCCTGAACAGTATCTCCCGTTGGGATGTCGTTAAAATCCGCCGTCGAAAGATTGGCTCGAAGAGCCGCAGCGGAAAGAGCCTGGCTTGCTACTTCCTTGGATTGTGAGACCTTGGCGTTTTCCGCCTGCACCGTTGACGCATCTGAATGTGCCGTTCGCTCCGAAGCATACGTTTTAACCGTTACTCCGAGGATAATGACCGCCAGCGCTAACATTGCAAAAGCGGCAATCTTTGCCGCGCGGATGCGAGCGCCACCATGGCCGCGTGAAGACGCGCCCTTCACCTCATACTTGTCGCCATGCTGCGGCACATACTCGTCCCGCGATGCATTCCTTCGCACGTGGTCTCCTGACTGCTACCGGTCATATACGAGCAGCATAATACCGAGCTAGCATTTCTTTCCCAAGATATTTAGCGCCGTTTAAGGCGTCTTTAAAGAAACCACAGGCGTACTTATCCAAACGGTGCGATTCTGTTGCGTATTTCACAGCAACTAGGAGAGTAGTCTTTTTGGGACGGGCTATTTTAGCCGCCCTTAGCCGATGGCGTTTTTGAGCTCCGCGCGGCGCTTTTTCATGCCGGTCATGACGGCGTTGCGCAGCTCGGGCATGCGCGCGGTATCCATCTGGGGCACACCCTCAAGCTTATAGGGAATCCCCAGCTGCTCATACTTGACGACACCCATCGTGTGATACGGCAGCATCTCCAGGCCTACCACGTTATGCCACGGCGCAATCAGACGGCCAAGCTTTTCGCACTCCTCCACGGTATCGGTAATACCCGGCACGACCACATGGCGGATGACAACCTTAATCCGACGGCGCGCCAGTTCGTCGCCAAACGCCAGAATGCGCGCGGGATCGCAGCCGGTCAGTTTTTTATGCTCCACGGGATCGGCGTGCTTAATATCGAGTAGCACCATATCGGTCTCGTTGAGCACGGCATCGAACTTCTCGGGATGCTGCGGGTCAAACGCGTAGCCGCAGCTGTCCAAGCAGGTATGCACACGCCCATCGGGGTTGCTGTGCATAGCACGGAACAGATCGGCCAAAAACGCGGGCTGCAGGAGCGGCTCGCCGCCGGACACCGTAATACCACCGCTGCGATAGAACTCATGGTTGCTCTGGAACTCGTCCATCAGGTGCTCGACGGTCACCATGGTGCCGCCGTTAACAGACCAGGTATCGGGATTGTGGCAATACGCGCAACGCATGGGGCAGCCCTGAACAAACACCACGAAGCGAATGCCGGGTCCATCAACCGTTCCCATCGTCTCGATCGAATGCACGCGGCCCAGGGCAAACGCAGAGTCCTCGGGACGAGCGTCCACACCCTCAAGCGTCATCTCAGCCATATCCGCAACCTTGCCTTCCCTGCTTCTAGCTAAATAAATGCCAGAGTCATTCTAGCCCATACGTTTGATGCCGAACCGTTTTAGCAGGCAATTGCTCCACGCCATTTTGATTCAAGCAACAACGGCGGGCAGGTTATCGCAAACCCACCCGCCGCAGCAGCAACAAATGTCGAAAAACGCCAGTCCTACGCCTTGAGCGCGAGCACCGCACCAAAGGCAGTCGGGCCGCAGTGGCTCGAGATTACGCCACCGACCTGAGTCCAGGTAACGTCCTCAAAACCGAGCTCATGCGCGTAAGCTTCCATGTCGTCGCGCAGCTCTTCGGAAAGACCCACCGAATACGCCAGACCGATGTGCGAGTAGTCGATCTCGCCCTTGGCAATCATATGGTCGATAAAGGCGCGCGCGCATTTGAGCATGGAGCCGCGGAACTTTTTGGTCGCCACAAACTTACCGCCCGTTACCTCAATGCACGGCTTGATCTTGAGCAGATGGGCACCAAGGAACGCCACGTTGGACAGGCGGCCGCCCGCCTTAAGGAAAGCAAGGTCGGTGGGGACAAAGCCCAGCAGCACGCGGTCCATGACGGAATTGGTAAAGGCGAAGATCTCGTCGACAGTAGCATCCGGATGAGCCTCGATGTACTTGGCGGTCTCAACGGCGACAAGCGACTGACCCACCGAGACAAAACGCGTATCCATGGAGAAGACGTAGTCACGGCCCTTGGCGGCAATCTTGGAGGACTGGTGCGAACAGGTTGTGACCTCGGAATACGCAAGATGCAAGATGGTCGCATCGGGTTGCTCGGCATGAATGCGATCGTATACGCGGGAGAAATCCGCAGGCGCGCAACCACTGGTCTTGGGCATGACGCCGAGCTCATTGCAACGCGAGTATATTTCGAGCGGATCAATGGAGCCGTCCTCGACAGTCTCGTCGCCAATCGTGACATGCATGGGCACGCGCACGATACCATAGCGCTCGCAAAGCTCCGGCGTCACATCCGACCCAGACTCAACCACGATTACGTACTTGCCCATTACCATCACTACCTATCTATCCGTTGGCATTTGTATTACTCAGTGCACCACCGCCGCCGCACTGTTGTGCAACGGCCCCAGCGCCAGAGAGACGCCGCCCTTCGCCTATAACAAAGGACAGCGTCTCCCTGAAAAACTCCGTGCTTGGTAAAGATTTTACACGGTTCAGAAAAATCTGTTGCTTATACCGCAAACGGTAGCTATATGCGATAAACGGTAACCGTCGATTATTTATCCCACTGCACGCAGGCTACTTGGCAAGACGGTAAAACTTCATCGATGCCGTGCCCTCGACGAGCAGCCTTATCGTGGATGCCGCAGGCGAATACGTACGGCTTGTGAGCGCAGTCTCTCCGCCGTTGGCGAAAATCTCTACCAAGGTCGTATCCGACAGAACGCGCAGATCGTGAAGTTCGCCGGTCTCAACCAACCTTACCTCACGCCCATAGCCCTCATCGCCCATATCGAGCGTGAGCTTGCCGTCTGCAAAGCGCACGGTAACGCCCTCGCGGATCTCGAGCTCGACAGTCTTTGCCCCTTCGCAGGAAATAACGGCATCAAACAGGCGGCCCGGTTCCGCAACGGTCTCGCCAGCATGAACATGCGCGCAATCACCGCGCAGCTTTTCGAGCTCACGGGCAGGCCACTGGCAGAGCTTGCCGTCGTGCATACTCAGCTGGCGCGGCACCGTCAGTGCGCACTGCCAGCCGCGCTCAACCGTCGGATTCTCCACCGTTGCATCGGGACAACCAACCCAGCCGATCATCAGGCGACGGCCCTCATTGTCCTCAAAGGACTGGGGCGCGTAGAAATCAAATCCCGCGTCGACCATCGGCGGCATGCCCTGGTCGACGACCTTAAAGCTCGGAGCCTCCCAATCGGCCTCAATGCAGAACCATACGCACTGGTGCGGGTTGTGGTAACGCCAGCCCTCGGCGGGCACACCCTGTGGACAGCAGACGAGCACGAGTTCGCCATCCAACTCAAACAGGTCGGGGCACTCCCACATAAAGCCAAACTTCTCGTCCAACTCAATGCGCGTCGCATATTTCCAAGATTCCAAATCGCACGACGTGAACACGAGCACGCATCCGCGGTCATCTTTCGTGCGCGCGCCCAGCACCATGTAATAGACGCCATCGTGCTCAAGAATCTTGGGATCGCGCACGTGGGTACCGATGTCGTCGGGATAATCGAGCGGACCGACCGCCAGACGCTTTTCGCCCAGCTCGTCGGGGTTATCGGTAACCATATGAATCTGGTTTTGATCGCGCCCCGTCAACACGTAGTCGTAGTCATCGCGGTCAAAATGCTTGACGTTGCCGGTATAGAAGTAGTGGACCTTGCCGTCGTGCATAAACGCCGACCCAGAGTACGCACCGCTCGAATCTATGTCGGAATCGGGAAAGAGCGCCGGGCCCCGATTCTCGTACGTCACAAAATCCTTTGTCGTCAGATGGTTCCAAAGGACCGGTCCGCCGTGCGCGGCATCAAACGGATCGTACTGGTGATAGATGTGGTAGGTATCGCCAACCTGCACCAGTCCGTTGGGGTCGTTGAGCCAGCCGAGCTCGGGCTCAATGTGAAACACAAGCCTCTCCGAATCGGCGGCAATGCGAGCCGCCGCCTTATCCTGACCAGCGCGCCACTGCTCGTAGCCTGAGCGCGTCACCTTGCTCTTTTGATTGAACATGTCATTTGTCCTTCTCATTGAGAGGAAAGGACGCCCGGCCAAGCAAGCCGAACGCCCTCCCCTAACGGGCCAGCCCGTTGATTACATTGTCGACTTCAATCTAGAAGCTGACATCGAAACCAGCGCCAGCGCCCTCGGCGTCGGTGGTCGGAACACCCTTTGCCTTGTTGTAGGCAAAAATGAGGATGATCGGCACAAAGAAGGCAATGAGGTTGCCGACCACGTACCACACGAGCGTCTCGGGCGTGACGATGAGCAGGCCAAGCACGCCGGTCAGACCCTGACCGATAGCACGGACCTCAAAGAGCTTAACGAAGGCGCCGCCGCAGCCGGCACCGATGCAGGCGCAAATGAATGGGATGATCGAGTAGCGCATATTTGCAGCAAAGATTGCGGGCTCCGAGATGCCGACCAGCGTCGGGATGAAGGAAGACATGCAGATGCTGCGCTCCTTGGAGTGCTTCTTGTGGATGAGGTACATGCCGATAGCGCCGCCGCCCTGGGCGATGATGGAGACGGACCAGATGGCCTGAATGTAGTTGAAGCCAGTCGTGGCGACGAGGTTGGCCTCGATGCCCTGGATAAACTGGTGCGTACCGGTGACAACGAGCGGCTGCAGGAATGCGGCGAACACGAAGGCGCCAAAGACACCCATCCTGTTGTACAGGACATCGATCACTCCGGCGAGCACGTCACCAATCAGGTTGCCGAGCGGGCCGAACACGGTGAACAGAGCAACGTTGGCAAGAATCAGGGTAACGGTCGGAACGAAGACGAACGAGACGACCTCGGGGATGTACTTCTGGGCGATCTTTTCGACCTTAGCCATGAACCAGGCGGTCAGGATTGCGGGGAATACGCCGCCCTGGAAGGCAACCATGGGGATGGAGAGCGGGCCAAAGTTCCAATACTCAGCGCCCGTCGGATCCATAACGAACGTGTTGCGGTTCATAAGGCTCGGGTGAACCATGACGATACCGACGAGGATGCCCAGGATCGGGTTGCCGCCAAAACGCTTAACCGCGCTGTACATCACCAGGACAGGCAGGTAATCGAAGGTGGTGGCGATGATGCCAAAGAAGCTCGCGACGTTCTTGAGGAACTCGCTTTGGTCAGCCAAGCTACCTTCCATGCCAAAGAGGCCGTTGGCCACGATCAGCGACTTAAGACCGATGATGATGGCGGCACCGACGAAGGCGGGGATGATGGGGATGAAGATGTCGGAGAACACCTTGAGGACGGAGAAGATCTTGCCCTTCTTGTCCGCCTCGGCACCCTTGACCTCGGAGGCACTGATCTCCTTGACACCGGTCAGAGCCATAAAGGCGTCATAGACCTTGTTGACGGTGCCGGTGCCAAAGATGATCATGAGCTGGCCGCTGTTGTACAGCACGCCCTTGACGCCATCGATGTTCTCGAGTTCGGCCTTGTTGTAGTTGTTCGCATCCTTGAGCACCAGGCGCAGGCGCGTGACGCAGTGCGTAGCGCCCTCGATGTTGTCCAGGCCACCGACGTTATCGACGACTTGCTGAGATATCTCTTTGTAATCCATGTCTCATTCCAATCCCGATTACTACACGACTAGATTAACGCCCTCTTACAGGCTTGCAATCGTTGCCGACGAGCAGCTCAGCGTGCCATCGGTAACGGTAAGCGCCACGCCCTGGCCCTGCTTGTTGCAGAAGCGCGCGTTAAGCGCGACATCATCGACAAAGATCGTCGCGATGTCGTCGTCGACAACGAGACGCACATGGTGGGTGCCCTCGCCCTTAAAGAACAGCGGACGCTCCAGGCCCATGTTATTGACCTGGAACCACGGGTACTGCGGCGCAGGCGTAAACTCGAGCTTGCCCTCGCGCAGGTTGGCGCGGAACTCATAGGCAAGGCCGGTCTCGGCATCCTCGGCAAACTTCACCGAGAATCCCGCCGCGTCGCCGCCGAGCTCGATGTCGGCATCGAGCAAATACGTGGAACCGGCGTCTGCTGCCAGGACCTGCTCGACCTTACCGCTCTCACAGGAAAGCTCGAAGGCTTCGACAGCCTTGCCCTCGCCAAACGCGGCGAGCATGCTGTCGGGAAGCTTGGTGCCCAAGGTGCCGTCCTCGCGCTGGGCAACCTCGAGGGGCATAAAGGTACCGCCCCACAGATACGAGCTGGGGTCGCCGCCCTCATCGCGCGTGGGAACCCAACCAAAGAGCACACGGCGCTCGCCGTCGAATGCGGTACGGGCGGCGTAGTACGCGCGACCATCGAAGGAGTCGTCGGCGGGAGTGATCCACGGGCCGTTAATGGATTTGGACATGCGGTAGCGCGTCTTGTTGCCATCGCTGTACTCGGAGAACACCAGGTACCACCAGTCGCCCATCTTAAACAGATCGGGCATCTCGAACATGGTGTACAGGCCCGGGTTCCACCAGTCGCCCTGGAACTCCCAGTTCTCAAGGTCCTTGGAGGTGAACTTGACCAGGCGGCCAGTCATCAGACGCTTGTCCTCGCCCACGCGCGTGCCGAGGATGAGCATGTACTCCTCGTTCTCCTCGTCCCACAGCACAAAGGGATCGCGCCAGTTGCGGTCGTCGTAGCCCTCTTGCGGAGGAAGCAGCGTCTCGGCGATGTTCTTCTCCCACTTAACGGCGTCATCGCTCGTGGCGTGGAGCAGGACCTGCTTCATCAGGCGTGCCTTGACCTTGTCGCGGTTGCAGCCCGTATACAGCGCGTGATACTTCTCGCCAACCTTAAAGACGGTGCCAGCGTAGATGTACTGGTCGACTTCCTCGTCGCCGCCACGCTCCAGGCTCTCACCAAAGTCCTTGTAATCGACAAAGTCTTTGGTCGTAGCGAGCGCCCAACCAAACGGCTCACCAAAAGGACCAGGATTGCGCGTATCGCGCTGATGATAGAGATAGAACGTGCCATCCTCGCCGTAGGGCATGATGTCGCCCACCCAAATTCCCTCAGGCTGGTAATAGACCTTATGCATCAGAGGCTTCCTTCCCACACGATGCCGACTCGAAACAATTGAAAGATATGTCAATCGTTTTCATGTGTCAAACGTTTTCATACTGATACGTTTTTTTGCAGCTCCAGTCGTCGGCAAACGGTTGACATATGCCGGTGAACGGTCATAGATGACGTTTAGGGGCTCTTTTGCTGTGAAATTGAATTACGCGGTCTTACCCTCGATAAGCTCAACGGGAAGCTTGATATTCGACTCGGGCTGCTCTCCGTTAACAAGTGCAATGATGGATTGTGCCGCCAGCTCGCCAATGCGATCGATATCCTGACGCACGGTCGTCAGGTCGGGCATAAACGTCATGGTGCGACGAGCGCCGTCTGCGCCCACGACCTTGATATCGTCCGGAGCGCTCAGGCCGCGCTGTTTCATAACGTTGAGGCAAATGGCCGCCATCGTGTCGTCGCCGGCAAAGATGCCATCGATATCGGGGTTTTCGTCGAGGATCTGTGCGACGGCCTCACCCTTCTCGTCATCGGACTTAACGAACTCAACCTCGCGAACAAGCGCGGGCAGGCCAGCCTCGGCAACGACATCGCGATAGGCCTCGGAGCGCTTATTTGCGGGCATCCTCATGCGGCTATTGTTACGAAGACACAAGATGCGGGAGCAGCCATCATCAATCAGACGACGCGTGGCAAGCTCACCAATGCCATAGCTGTCGCTCGCAATCTGGACAGAGCCCCCGCCCAGGTCACAGTCAATGCCGACCAAGCTCAGACCCATCTCGGCATAAGCCTCAGCACCAATGTTGAGCGAGTTGACGATGACGCCATCGACCATATTGCGACGAAGCATGTCGATATAGGAACGCTCACGATCCGGTCGATTAGCGCTATTGCATAGCAGCATCTTAAAGCCGTTCTCGGCGAGCGTACGCTCAACCGCCTGCACGACTTGCGCATGAAACGGACTGCTCACGAAGGGTACGATCATACCGATAAGGTTGAGGCGACCATTGAGCATGGCACGAGCGACATCGTTAGGCGTGTAGTTGATGCGCTCCATAGCAGCCCGAACCTTGTCGCGGGTCTCCTGGCTAATATAGCCACGATTATTAAGCACGCGAGATACGGTAGTAGGCGAAACCCCCGCCACCGCAGCAACTTCCTTAATACCAGGCTTAGCCAAATCCTTAGAACGACCACCCTCGCGACCCATAAACCGCTCTCCCCCATCAGCAACACATGTCATTCGTTTTCACAGACCCCAGCATACCCCAACAACAGCCGGGAAACGGCATCCGCCCAACCAAGTAAACAGCACATTCAAAAAATAGTAGGTGAGTTCCGCCTAAAGGGTGACTCCGAAGGACCCCGCCTGGCCGGATTTGGGTTATTTTCCAAAACATCCCGCAGGACGCGAG
>CAKUHK010000075.1:0-10353 GCA_934655965.1 uncultured Collinsella sp. | reverse complement strand
CGCCTTTAGACGCGAGCCCGGGGCCCGTGGGTTATACCCTAAGAGCAAACCACCCTTTTTAAGGGTGGTTCTGATTTTTTGCAAAGCTCCCTATGGCGTAAATACTGGCAGATGGAATCTCTTGAATTGCCTGTATGTCCACATTTTTGAGGTGCTTTAGCCCTAGCGACAAATGTTCCCGTGGCAGATAAAAAGAATGCGTTGCACAGGGTCTCCTTTCTATGCGGTCGCGCAGGGCTTACAGACTGCTCTTGAGGCAGTTTGCTCCGATAAAACCCGCTGCGTACAAGGGGAGGTGGCGCAGCTCGCGCCCGTCATCGGTTTCGCCGCGGGCAAAATTGTTCTCGGACAAAATGTAGGCATACGGCGATCGGGCTTTGTCCATAAACGACCCGAGGGTTCTCGCGCGCACGTTGCGTGCGGACTTTACCTCGATGGGAACGATCTCCATACGGTCGGTCTGAAGTAGGAAATCGAGTTCGCCGCTCGTCTTCCAAGAAGACGGCGGCATCCAATAGTACGTCTGCAAACCATTGCCCGAAAATGCCTGCATTGCCGAGTTTTCCGCCAAGGCACCTCGAAAGTCGGAAGACAGCGCCATGGCGGAATCTTCTTTGAGGTCGAGCCAGAGTCGCGGGTTGATACCGAGTTTGTAGAACATGAGACCCGTATCGAGAAGATAGACCTTAAAGAAGCTTCCCTCTTCGTCGTCGAAGGGAACGAGGGGAGGTTCGATGCCTTCGGTCAGACTGTTGACCGATATGATGCCCGCGCCCTCGAGCCAGTCGAGCGGTTCGATGAGCTTGGCGCGGCGGCCCCCGCGTTCGACCTCGGAGTACTTGAATTTCTTTGTGGACGATCTCAGCAGTTGGGACGGAATGGAACGCCAGACCTTGCGCGCTGCCACGCCGCTGATCCCGTTTTCGGGGTCGGTCATATCGGCGGTGTAGGTCTCGTCGATTTCGCGCTGCTCGATGCGCGCATCTTCGATGGATAACGTCTTGCGATATGCGCTGACGGCGGCGGGCATGCCGCCCACGATCTGGTATCGATGAAACAGGCTGAGTGCGGCTTGGTGTGCGGCGTAAGTCTCGAGCGTGCCGGCGTGGGTGCGAACGGCATCGGCCATCTGCTCCTCATCGAGTGCCCAGAGAAACTCCTCGAACGACATGGGGTGCATGGTCTCTTGACGAACGCCGCTGGGAAAAGGCAACTTGCGCTTGCGCGTGGCGACGCCGAGCTGGCTGCCGGTTGCACATATGCGCCAACCCGAACCCGAGAAAAAGCGAAGCGAGTTGAGCGCCCGCTCGCAGAGCTGTACTTCATCGAACAGGATGAAGGCGGTTTCCTTGCGAATGGGGGTGCGCTTATAGTCTGAAATCCGCGCCACGATAGTGTCAACATCGTCGGTGGGACAGTCGAACAGCGGGGCGATCAGTTCCAGGTCGGTCTGAAAATCGAGTTTGACAAACGCATCGCCGGCGATTCGTCTGCCGATTTCCTCGGCGGCGTACGTTTTGCCTACGCGTCGCGCACCACGGATGAGGAGAGGGCGCGAGGCGTCCTTTGTCGCCCATGATTCGATGACGGATTCGATTGATCTGCGCATGGGGCCGCCTTTCCGATTTCGTGTACTTCAGATACATAGTTTAGTACGATTTCGTGTACTTGAAATACACGAAATCGTAGAAAAGCGTGTATCTGAAATACACGAAATTGCACTGCTGGAGCTTCAAGTGGATGAGCACTGCTCATGTCGGGCGGGTTCCACCGACCGTTCGCCACTCTGAGCTGTGCCTGCGCCCGTTCCCGGTTCCGCCCCTATGCCTGCGTCGAGGGCTGTGTTGCGTGGCGGCGGCGCTCCCGTCGGGCGAGCTTGATCGTCACCAGGGTGAGCACCCAGGCCACGAGCGAGAACGCGGCTCCGACGGCGCCCACGTAGGAGATACCGATGCCGGTCACCACGGCGCCGCCCACGGCCGTGCCAAACGAGATGCCGACGTTATCGTGTATTCGGACGCCTTGCGACGGTGAGGTGCGCTCTTTTCAATCCTGGCGGGTTTGCGGCTAGCGCTGCGTCCGAAGTCGATTTGCACAGCTGATATATAGAGCGTTAACCGCGCTTTGTAGGCTCATGCCCTCAACCAAGGCGGTCGAGTACTCGCTGAGTGACTCTGCGCTCACGGGTAGCAAGAGCTCACGCGCCCCGTTGTTATCGAATGCCATGTTGCTCGATATCCAGATAACGCGGCAGCCTCGCCGCTTGGCCTCAACGTAAAGATCAAAGATATGGCTCGTCTTTCCTGAGAACGATACAAAGATGGCTAGATCGTCGGGTTGGAGCAGACAGAGCGACGTCTCCTGTCCCTTGACGGAGCCAAATGAGAAGCACAGTCGGTTTACGCGGCTCAGCTTTTCGCAGAGTGAGCGGGCGGCGAGATTGGAGAATGAGCTTCCGTATACGTAGACATTTTGCGCATCGAGAAGCCAGTCAACGGCCCGCTCGAGTCGATCCTCAGTGAGCAGGCGTTTTGTTTCAAGCAAAGAGGTCTCTACGATATCGAAATACCAGGGTATATCGATTTGCTTATGAGCCCTTGCCTCGGTTGTCTCACGCTGGAGCCAAGCGTTGAAGTCATCAACTTGCTCTTTGAACGATCGAAAGCTCGAGCCGTTTACGCGCCTGCAGAAGCGCGAGATGGTCGCGGGCGATGTATTGCACGCGCGGGCAAGTTCTCCTATTGAGAGCTCTGGGACCTCGTCGTGATGGGAAAGGGCGTAGAGTGCGATGTGGGCGTCAAGGCTGCCGCCCTTCTCGACGTCTTCGATACAAGACCTGAGGTTCGAATAGACTTCGTACATCGACATTCAAATCACTCCAAACAATAATGCCCCGGAGTGGATATGCCATCTCCGGAGCATTGTGGTGAAGCTATGGGACGGGATTTATTCCATGCCCAAGTATTCTCTCATTTCGACTTTGTAGACAGAAGCTTTATTGCCGTAAACGATCTGAACACCGCCGCCAACGTGCACGATGGCGCTGGCGCCGAGGTCTTTGGTGAAGACGCTATCGTCCTTGACTAGGGCAGTGTCTTTGAGGCTGAGCCTCAGGCGGGTGAAGCAGGCGTTGACACCCGAGATGTTATCGGCGCCGCCCACGGCTTCCACGATCTGCGGGATGAGCTCGCTTACCTGGACAGATGCTTTGGAGTCGATGACCGACGTGTCATCCGCTGCCTGCGTGTCATCATCCTCGCGACCCGGGGTTTTGAGGTCAAATTTCTTGATAAAGGTACGGAACAGCACGTAATAGATCGCGAAGTAGGCGATGCCGAGCGGAATAAGCCAGAACCAGTTGGAGCCTTTATCGGCGTTCATGATGCCGTTGAAGATCCACGAGAGGAGCGGTCCGCCGAAGGCGGAAGGCCCGGGCACATTGAACTGCACCAAGTAGGTGAGTATATACGCGATGCCGCACAGCAGGGCGTGGACCACATAGAGTATGGGCGCTACAAAGAGGAAGGAGTACTCGAGCGGTTCGGTTATGCCCATGATGGCGGCCGGGATAACGGCGGCGATCATGAGGGAGCCGATCTTCTTTTTATTCTCGGGACGGGCACAGTGGTAGATGGCGAGCGCCGCCGCAGGCAGGCCGCACATGGCGAACAGCACCTTGCCGTTCATGACGTATTTTGAGATGTCAATGTCGTACATCATGCCGGGCGTGTTGAGCATGGCGTTGTAGATGTTGACAGCACCCTCGACGGTCTGGCCGTCAACCTGGATACTACCGCCCAGAGAAGTGAAGAAAAACGGCAGGTAGATGAAATGATGCAGGCCGAAGGGCAGAAGCATGCGCTCGGAGAAGCCATAGATGAACGCGCCAAACACCCCGGTGGAATCGATGAGTGTCGAGGCGGCCTTTAGGCCGGTTTGCACAAACGGAAACACGAAGGCGAGCGCAACGCCCACCAGGCTTGCGAAAACGACGGTGAGGGCGGGGACGCAGCGTGTGCCGTTGAAGATGCCGAGCACCGGCGGAAGCTGCACCTTATAGAATCGGTTGTGGATCCACGCGACTACCAAGCCGATGATGATGCCGCCGAATACGCCGGTATCGAGTGTGGTTACACCCAGGATGGCGTTCTGACCGGTCTGCAGGTTGGCGGGATCGATGGTGCCCAGCAGGATAAGCAGCTGACCCATGATCGTGTTCATGGTCATGTAGCCGATGAAGCCTGAGAGTGCGGCGGTCGCCTTCTCGGCCTTGGCGTAACCGTAGGCGATGCAGATCGCAAAGAGAACCGAGATGTTACCATTGATAACGTTGCCGGCTGCTTTGATGAGCGTGCTAAAGATCACCATCGGCTCGGTGCCCAAAAACGGGCAGAGCGAGATGAGGTTAGCATTGGAAAGGGCGGAGCCCAGACCGACCAAAATGCCGGAAACGGGCAGGAGGAGGACCGGCGCCATGAGCACCTTGCCGAGTCTCTGGAACTCGCTGTAGAGCTTGCTTTCTTTCATGATGTTCCTTCGATGCGCGGGGAGTTAGGACAGGGTCGGCCAATAATCGCCGTTCGCTTCGATCAGGTCGTCGAGGATTTGGCGCGCGACGGTAGTCGAAGGGACGGTCTTGTTGATTGCGATGGCTTCGAGCGCCTTCTGGTAGGAATGCTCGTAATATGCGTCGACAGCGAGCTTCTCACTGGCATTCTGCTCTTCGATAAGCCCCTTGTAGAAGGTGGGGATAGCAGGCTGGCTGATGGGTTCGGGGCCCCAAGAGCGCAGGTAAGCGGGGACCTCGACCATGGCGTCGTCGGGCAGATTGGGGATGGCGCCGTTATTCTCGACGATTACGAGATAACGTTCGCACTTGTTGTAGGCGATAGAGGCGGCTGCGTCGACGATAAAGTCGCCAAAGACCGTGAAGCTCTGTACGGGGCTCTTGTAATTGGCGGGATCTGCCAGGTACTTGTCGTGCTCGGCAAACATCTCCTTCTCGCGTCCGTTGATGACGTTGTCGGCGCGCGTCCAGTTGGGGTCCATGTCATCTGCCATGTCTTTGGAGTACAGGTAGTACTGCAGGTAGCTGTTGGGCAGATACTCGGGATAGTCCTTCACAATCTTGACGTATTGACCCCAGGTGTGCATCCAGTCCTTGTCCTTGTGATGCTTGTCGCTCACGGCCATGCCGTGCTCGAGAATCATCTGACGGAGCTCCGGCAGACGATCGCGCCCCTGCTTGTCGTAAATTTTGGTAAACCAGCCAAAGTGATTGAGTCCAAAATACATGGGGTCGATATCGCGCCAGCTGGGAAGTCCGAGCATCTTAGAGTACGAGAGCAAGATAGCCGTGGGCATATCGCAGATGTTAAGGATATGGTCGTTGCCAAACTCGCGGCGCGTGGCCTCGGCGACAACTGCGGCGGGGTTGGAATAGTTGAGGATCCAGGCGTCTGGACTGTATTTCTTGGTGTAGCGTACGAGGTCGAAGACGCCGGGGATGGACCTGATGCCATAGGAGATCGAACCGCCGGCGCCGCAGGTTTCCTGTCCCACGCAACCGTACTTGAGAGGGATGCGCTCGTCCTGGCGACGCATCTGAAGGCCACCCTGGCGGATTTGCGCGAAGACGAAGTCGACATCGGTGAATGCCTTTTCGGGATCGGTCGTCACGACAACTTCGATGTCAGGAGCTTCCTGCTCGATGAACTGCTTCATGATGTCGTAGACGAGATGCATGCGCTTCTCGTCGATGTCGTACAGGGCGAGTTTGCGCAGCGGCAATTCGTTTTTCTTTTGCAACAGGCTTTGGATGATGCCGGGAGTGTGGGTGCTGCCGGCTCCGGCGATTACAACTGCTTTCTTGTCCATGTGGTAAACCCCTTTCGTGTGGATTGACCATTTCAGACTACGAAAGCTTTACCTGCGATTCTATCGATTTTCAGATTGCGAAAAACGATAGCGATAATCTTAACAGGATGCGTTTTGCGTGGTTAAATAGCGCCGGGAAAGATGCTGACCTGGGCGGCATGCGCGGCTTTTGGCTGCAGCTGTGTTACCCGCGGTGGCGCTCCCAGCGCGCCAGCTTGATCGTCACCAGCGTGAGCACCCAGGCCACGAGCGAGAACGCGGCGCCAACTGCGCCCACGTAGGCAATGCCAATTCCGCTTACCACGGCGCCGCCCACCGCGGTGCCAAACGAAATGCCGACATTAAATGCCATGGGCTCCACCGAACTCGCGAGCACCATCGATTTGGGATGGCGGCTGCGCGCCACGTCCATAAAGTGCGTGATACATGACACCGAGAACAGGTACATGAGCAGCGCCAGGCTAAAGACAAAGACGAGCGCGAGAGGCATGGTGCCGCCCACGACAAACAGCCCAAGCAGCGCCGCGGCCTGCAGCACAAAGGTCACCAGCAGCGCCTTCATGCCAAAGCGCGCATCGATCCATCCGCCCAGGATGTTCGAGATCAGGCAGAACACGCCATAGGCCATGAGCGTGGTGCTCGCCTGAACGGTGCCCATACCCAGCACCTGCTCAAGATAAGGTGTCACGTAGCCGTAGAATACGTAGACCGACCCCACGCCAAACAAAAAGATGAGCATGCCGGTGATGATGCTCGGTTCGCGTAGAAGCCCCGCCTGCTCGCGAAAGGTGGCAGGCTCGTCGGTTTGCCCAGCGCGCGGCATAAACGCCACGAGCGCTCCGCAGATCAGAACGGCAAAGGTCAGCGTGCCGTACATGGCCACGTGCCAATCGAGCGTGTCGGCCACAAACTTGCCGATCGAAGTGACAAAGACCATTGCCACGGAAAACGCACCGTACACGACCGAGATGGCAAGCGAGGTTTGCTGCGGGGACAGCAGCTCGGGGATGTACGTCACACCCACGGCGAGCAGTGCGCCCGAGACGGAGCCCAAGATGATGCGTGAGGCAAACAGCACCTGGAAGTTAGGCGCCAACGCCATAGCAAGATTACCGAGTACAAAGACGATGCTGTAGCACACGAGCAGCTGGTAGCGGCGGAAGCGTCCCGTGCTGAGCGCAAGCACCGGCGTCGCGATGGCGTAGACGAGCGCGAACACACTGATGAGTTGGCCCGCGGTGGCAAGTGAGATGCCGAGCTCCGTCGCCAGGTCGCTCTCGATGCCGATGACCACGAACTCCGAGCAGCCGAGCGAAAAGCCCAACAACATGAGCAGCGCCAGGCAGAGGTTGGTGCGCGCGGGCGAAAGCGCGGCAGCGGTTGATGCTGTTGTGGACGAGGTTTCGGCGGTCAAGGCGGTTGCTCCCATGTTGCGTTATATGAGCTGGATCCGGTCCCTGCAACTCTACCAGAATGAGACAGGGGTGGCCCCTTTGTCACAGTCTGCGCTTGCCTGTATAGTCGCAATACAGGTGAAGATGGTCTCAGGTACATCGCGGGCGACGGGAGATCCCATGGGTATGCACACGACAAAGGTTGCAGTGGGCGAGGGCAAGTTTACGCTCGAGGCCCAGTTGACGGTGACGCCGCGGGGCATAGTGGTGTACGCCTGCTCGCCGGAGTTCGCGCACCTGGGCGCCACGGCGCAGGCCATTCCGCGACCCGAGCCCGGACGTACGGCGACCGTGAGCATCCTGGCCGTTCCGTGCCATCGCGACGAGATCCCGGCGCACGACATCGCGGCAGCACTGGCCACGCGCTTTGGCGTGCCGGTCACGGCAAGTACGGGCTTTCATGTTGAGCAGGCGAGCAAGGACGACCTTCAGCGCGTGCTCGATACCACGAAGGAACTCATCGCCGCGCTCGAAGAAACCGCGGCCCGCATCTTGCGTGCCGGCTGGGACGAGGGCGGTGCGGGCGCCGAGGTCGTGGCGGTCGATGCCGCGACGGGCAAAGCGCTCGCTCCCGTCGATCGCATCAAAGCCCATGCCGGCGAGGGCATCCTGCACCAAGCATTCCTGACGCTTCTGGTCGAGGGCCAGGGCGAGGACACGCGCCTGCTGCTCTGCCGCCGCAGTCCTCTCAAGCGCCTGTGGGGTGGGGTGCTGGCCGATAGCTGCGCCGGCCATCCACTCCCCGGGGAGGACGTCGCCGCCGCGACGGCTCGCCGCATCAACGAAGAGCTCGGCATCACGCGCGAGCCTGGTGAGCTCAAGCACCTCGGTCACGTGGTCTATCGCGAAGATCACGGCGACGGCCGCTGCGAGTGCGAGTGGTGCGAGGTGTTCGCGGCCCACGTTGAGCCGGGCGAGCTGCACATCAACCAAGAGGAAATCTCGGAAGTGCGCCGCGTGGCCCTCTCCGAGCTCGACGGCTACCTGCAGGGCCATCCTGAGCAGCTGGCCCCCTGGCTCCGCGAGGCCCTAAAGACCCCATCTATCCGCGCGGCCCTCGCGATGTGATCACTGCCAAACCGTCTCAACATTCGATGAAAAACTCGAAATCGAGGAAAACCGTCGAATGTTGGGACGGTTTTCGTGTCCGGCGCGGGCGAGCTCCGGTGCTGTTTGGGGGTATAAGGCTGGCAAGTGTTTACTTGCGAGGCTTAAGGGGCGCCCCGTATGGATATCGATAACTTTGAATGGTGGTATAGCGAAGGCGAGGCTCCGGACGAGGAGTGGGACGAGCCGTTGCCGAGTGATGTGTCGGGCGACGATGCCGACGCCGTCTCCGATTCGGACTCCGACCCTGCCGAGCCTTTGACCTTTGAACAGGCCTGGGCCCAGGCCGAGGCTGACGAGGCAAAGGCCGATGCCACGGCAACGCTGGGTGAGCCGGCCGACATGTCAATCTCGCCGGCAAAGACGCCGCAGCCGCGCCATACCATCGACCCTGACAGCACGGCATCTTTCAGCATCCTCGACGTGCCCTCGCAGGGTGCCCAGGCGCCCGCTCCCACGCACCGTCCCAATCTGTCTCGTGAGGAAGACGCAGGTCGCCGTTCACCACTCGGCCCCATCCTCATCGCCTTTATGGCCGGTGTCATCGCCTGCTCGGCGATCGGCAATGTTTGGGGTCATGTTGAGCAGCAACGCCAAGACGCCGCCAAGGTCGAGATGTCCGTCGAGCAATCGCTCAGCCGCACGCGTTCGGTGCATGTGTCGGTTGAGGTCAAGGACGGTGCGACGTGGGACACCGCGCGCGGCGACAGCCAGATGCTCATCCATATCGTGGGTCGCACGCTCAAGGGACAGACGATTGACGAGTACCAATACGTCAATTCCGCAGGTGACGGCATCGAGCTCAAGCCCGGAGACTACGAACTCACGGTCGACGAGCCGCCCGTCGCCACCGACGGCACGTGCTTCCGCGCCTCAAAGCGCATGGTTCCCGTGAGCTTTAACTCGCAGGCGCCCGATACGGTCGACTCCACGCCACAGGGCGGGTTCGACCTTTACGCAATCGCTCAATAACTGCGCCTGCCGCCTCTCCTTGCCGCCAAGAGTGGGACAATAGCCCTCGACACTATTGTTTACTTTTGGAGGAAGTAGCATGTCCACCGTCACCACCATCAAGCGCGGCGGCCTCACCGCGTCCATCGATTCCATGGGCGCCCAGCTCACGAGCCTTGCCCTTAACGGCAACGAGTATCTGTGGCAGGGCGATCCGGCCTTTTGGGGCAAGCACGCGCCCATCCTGTTCCCCATCGTGGGCTCGCTGCGCAACAACACGGCGACGTCTGCCGCCGGTACCTGCGAGATGGCGCGCCACGGCATCGCGCGTATCGTCGAGCACAAGTTGGTCGAGGTCTCCGAGGACGGCTCCTCGGTAACCTACGAGATCACCGATACGCCCGAGTCGCTCAAGGCCTTCCCCTTCCACTTTAAGCTCAACATGACCTATGCCCTGATCGGCGATGCCACGCTCACCCAGACCTTTGCCGTCACCAACACCGGCGACGTGGACCTGCCGTTCTCGGTGGGTGGTCACCCCGCATTTAACGTGCCCGCCCCCGGTGCCGACGGCGAGGCGTTCGAGGATTACGAGCTGGCGTTTACCGAGGCTTGGACCAATGAGGCTCCCATCATCACGCCCGATGGCCTCATGACGTTCGAGGGCTCCTACAAGGCGCCCAACAACTCGGACGTGCTGCCCATCACGCATCGTAGCTTCGACAACGACGCCATCATGTTTACCGATACCCCGGGCTCTACGCTCACGCTGCGCGGCCGCAAGTCGGGCCACGGCGTCAAGATCGACTTTGAGGGATTTAAGTACATCGGCGTGTGGTCTGCCGCCAACGATGCTCCGTTTGTGGCACTCGAGCCTTGGACCGGTCACACCACCATGGACACCGAGGACGACGTCTTCGAGCACAAGGTCAACACCATCACCCTGGCACCGGGTGCTACCGAC
>CAKUHK010000074.1:0-11064 GCA_934655965.1 uncultured Collinsella sp. | reverse complement strand
TCGCAGGGCCGCCCTCGTGCGTTTTGTTGTTGCCAGCTGTTAGTGGCTATGCGGGCAGTTGGCGCAGCAGCCGCTGGTGGCGCTGGTGCTGGAGCCGCCGCTGCGCTGGTCGGTGTTGTAGAAACCGCTGCCCTCAAATTTGATGCCGCTGGCCGAGAACGTCTTAGCGGCCGGAGCACCGCAGCTGGGGCATACGACCTCGGGGGTCTCGGACATGGGATGCTCAACCTCAAACACGTTGCCGCAGCTCGAGCACTTGTAATCGTAGCGCGCCATAATACTTCCTTTTCAGCACAAAGCGGGCAGATCGCTCTGCCCGCATAAATTCAAACGTCTGTAACTGTACCCTATATCGGGGGTTTTATCACGCTTCGCCCCAGAATCTATGGGTGTTGCGCAGGAGCTGTGCAGTTTTATCCTCAGCTGCCTCAATATCAGCCTCTTTGGCCTGCCAGGTCCAGTTGCCCGTGGCGACGCCCGGCACGTTCATGCGTGCATCGTCGCCCAGACCCAGAACGTCCTGCAGCGGCATCATCACAAGGGGGGCGTCGCTTGCCAGCGCATCGCCCATCAGCTTGGCCGCGCACTCAACGCCGCTCGGCTCGTCGCCGCCCGCAAAGGAGCGCGTGCACCAACCGGCGAGCGTCGACGTGTCGTGCGTCGAGGTGTACAGAATCTTGCCCGGCGTGGGATGCACGCCACAGCGGACGTCGTAATCGCTAAACTCCAGTACGTCCATACCAGGGAAGCCGCAGGTCGAAGCCATCGCGCGAACGCCGGGCGTCAAATAGCCCAGATCCTCGGCGATAAAGTTGAGCGGACCCAGCTCGTCGTAGGCAGTTTGGAACAGGTCTTTGCCCGGACCCGCCAGCCAACGGCCATCGGCGCATGCCTTGCCTGCGGGAATGCTAAAGTAGCTGTGGAAGCCCAGGAAGTGATCCAAGCGCACGCGGTCATAGAGCGAGAACGCGCGGCGCAGACGGTCCATCCACCAGCGATAACCGGTCTTCTTCATGTGATCCCAGTGGAAGGTGGGATTGCCCCACACCTGGCCCTCGGGTGCAAAATTGTCGGGCGGCGCGCCAGAAATTTCAATCGCCTTGCCGGTGTCGGACAGCCAGAAGTTCTCGGGCTCGCTCCACGCGTCTGCTGAATCGTCCGAGACATACATCGGAATGTCGCCGATAACCTCGATTCCCTTCTTGTGCGCGTAGTTCATAAGCTCGCACCAGGCCAGGTCGAAGCGATACTGCATGTACGCCTGCAGCTCCGCCTCGTCGTGGAAACGTTTGTCGTCGATCAGAAGCTCGCTGTAGCGCGCGACGTCGGCCGGCCAATCGTGGCGCGACTCGCCCTCAAAGTGCTTTTTGACGGCCATGTAGACGCAGTACTTCTCGAGCCAGTCGGCATTGCGATGCTTAAACGCGGTGTAGAGCGGGTCGGCATCCTCGCCACCGCGGGCTTTCCAGACCTTAAAGTCGGCGGCCAGCTCCTCGTGGCTCTCGGGCAGCAGGTCGATATTGCCTGCAAAGGCCGAAGGACCAGCGTAAGGGGAGCGGAAGAAGTCCGTCGGGTTGACGGGCAGGACCTGCCAGTAGCGCATGCCCATGGCGGCCAGATGGTCGATAAAGCGACGCGTGGGCGCGCCGATCGTGCCGGGCTTGCCGTCGTCGGTCGGCACCGAGGTGATATGGCACACGACGCCCGCGCCGTGATCGAGCGGCTCCTGTAGGCGCTGCTCGGCGTGGTGATAGATGATCGACGAACCCAGCGGGTACAGGTCGAGCGTGACCGTGCCGTTGTGGATCACGCACTCGTGGCCACTAATGACGTCGCTTGCACATTCGCCGAGCGCCGGAATCGTCACGCGATGCGAATTGCGCAGGCTGCGGTTGATGATGACGGTCGCGGACTCGCCGTCCTTGCCCGTACGGTTGTAGGCCAGCACCTCGTCATTGAGCGCGAACGCCCTGATCTCGCCGTCGATCATAAACGGCAGCGCACGGCGTACGGCCGAGGCGTTCTTGACGATAGCCAGCGTGTCAAAGTCGTGCAGCTGGTCCTTGGTCGGCATGGTGCGGCGATTGCCCGGGTCGGTAAGGCCCTCCAGGCCGTACTCGTCGCCGTAGTAAATCGAGGGCACGCCGGGGAAGGTCATCTGCATGAGCGTCGCGAGCCAAAAGCGGCTCTTGGCCAGGCCCATTGCGCCTTCGTCCAGACGCCACTTGCTGCGCTCGCACTCGGGAAGCTGCGACTCGTCGGGGCCGCCGCCGAGCACCGAGATGATGCGCGGACGGTCGTGGCTCGACAGCAGGTTAAGCGCACAGGACAGAGCCTCGCGCGGATAGTTCTCGCGCAGGGTCTCGATGTCCTCGGCTGCCTGGTAGGCATTCTTGTACCCCATCAAAAAGCCGATGACCATGTCGCGGAAGGGGTAGTCCATGGCAGAATCGAGCTCGGAGCCCTGCAGGTAGCGGCGCAAATGACCGTAGCTAATCTTGTTGGAGGCGTCCTCCCAGACTTCGCCAAGCAGCAACGCATCGGGTTTTTCGGCGAGTACGGCCTTCTTAATCTCAGCCAGAAAGTCGTCGGAAAGTTCGTCGGCCACGTCCAGGCGCCAGCCATGGGCGCCGGCGCGCAGCCATTTGCGGATGACGCCGTCCTTGCCCAAGAGCTTCTCGCGCACCAGCTCGGACTTCTCGTTGATGGCGGGCATGTTGCCCACGCCCCACCAGCAGTCGTACGAGCCGTCCTCGTGGAAGGTGAACGCATCACGCCACGGCGAATCCTCGCTCTGCCAAGCGCCCACACCGGGGTAGTTGCCATAGCGGTTGAAGTAGATCGAGTCATCGCCCGTGTGGTTGAAGACGCCGTCCAGGATGATGGAGATTCCCAGCTTCTCGGCTGCCTGGCACAGCTCGGTAAAGTCCTGTTCGGTGCCCAGGATCGGGTCGATCTTAGTGTAGTCGGCCGTGTCGTAGCGATGATTGCTCGTCGCCTCAAAGATGGGGTTGAGGTAGATTGCCGTAAAGCCCAGCTCGGCGATGCGGGGCAGGTCTTCCTGTATGCCCTTGAGCGATCCTCCGTAGAAGTCCCAGGTCTTAATGGAGCCGTCCTCGGCACGCTCGTACACGGGCGGCTCGTTCCAGTCCTCGACCATGCGGCGCTGAATGCCCTTACGCGGCTTTTCGAGCTCGGCCATTGTGCGCTCGCGCCAGTGCTCGTCACGGGCATAGCGGTCGGGGAAGATCTGATAGACCATGCCGCGCTCGTACCAAGTGGGACGGTTCTCGCGGTGCTTGTAGACGGTAATCTGGAAGGACGGAACCTCGGCGTAGTCGTAGGTTACGCCCTCGCCGCCGGTGCGACCTTGCGGTGCGCCCAAGCGGACCTCGGGCTGGCCCTCGATATTGCATATAAAGCTGTACCAGACAAGACAGGGTTCGGGGCACTCAAGCTCTACGGTAAATATGCCGTCGCCCTCGTGCGTCATGGGATACAGAGATTCACCGACCTCATCGACCCAGGTGCGCAGCGTAAGCGTTGCCTGGTTGGGATCGGCGTCCTCCAGAATCACCGAGAGCGCAACGGAAGTTCCAGTGGTCACAGCGCCAAACGGAGTGCGAAACTGCGGTAGGCGGCTGTTGTGTATCAATCTCATAGTACGGTCCACTTCTATACATTCATGGCCTGCGGGCCATGGGCTCTACGCACAGTGTCTTAGTATATCTGTTGCACACTGAGTGTATAAACAACATCCGTTTACTATCGGCGAACGGTTGTCCTAGAAAATCGTTTTACCATAAGTATTATCGCGCTATATATTAACGACTATACCGATACTGGACATGACCTAACAAAAGTGTGCCGCATGGCCAAACAAAAGTATGTCGGTTTACTACGACGAATTGAATGATCTCAACCACGACCATTTTGGCGAAATTAAAACCGCAGGTAGAAGTGTTGCTAATTTCGCAAATTACTCGCCGTGGTCGGCAGGGGCCATTTTATCGTAGTAAACCGGCCTAGTTTGTAATGCAGAGGCTCTACCAAGAAGAGGGCGCCCGGTTGGGACGCCCTCTTTTGTGTTGAGGATTGAGTTTTAATCGTTCGGATTAGCGGCGCTTGCGGGTGGCCGTTGCCTTGCGGACGGAGGTTTTCTTGGACGGGGCCTTGTCCTCGGCCGGAGCGGCGGGGGAGACCGGAGTCTCCTTGGCAGGCTCGGGCTTTGCCTCGACCTTTGCCTTAGCCTTCGTAGCGACCTTGGTCTCTGCCTTAACCTCGGCAGCCTTCGGTGCCGGTTCGGCCTTAACCTCGGGCTTAGTTTCTGCCTTGGGGGCAGCGGCCTTGGTCGTGGTCTTCTTGGCCGTCGTCGTGGCGCGCTTGCGCGTAGTGGTCTTGGCGGCAGGCTTGGCCTCGACGGTTGCTTCGGCCTTGGGCTCGGCGGGCGTCTCCTCAACCTTGGCAGCTGGCTTTGCGGCAGCCTTCGTCGTGGCGGTCTTGGTAGCCGTCGTTTTCGTAGCCGTAGCCTTCTTGGCAGCGGTGGTCTTAGCGGCGGTCGTCTTCTTGGCAGCGGTCTTTGCCGGAGCCTTTGCCGCGGGCTTGGCCTCAACAGCAGGTGCCTCAGCCGTGGCCTCGGCCTTTACCTCGGGAGCGACCTCGGCTTCGGCAGCCTTCTTGGTAGCGGCAGTCGTGCGCTTGCGCGTCGTCGTTGCCTTATCAGCAGTCGTCTTAGCTGCGGCAGTCTTGGTAGCTGCAGCCTTGGCCGTCGTAGCTTTCTTGGTCGTCGTCTTGCGCGTCGTGGTCTTCTTGGCGGCAGGCTTCGCAGCCGGCTTGGCCTCGGCTTCAGGCTCGGGCTCCGGCGCGACTTCAGCCTTCACCTCGGGCTCAGCCGCAACCTCGGGCTCGGCCACAACCTCGGGCTCAGCCTTGGGCTCCTCAGCAGCGACGGGCTCCTCAACAGCAGCAGGTGCCTCGGGCTCAGTTACGGCCTCGGGCGCAGCAGCCTCCACAGCCGCCGGACGCTCAATCTCCGGATGCATAAAGAAGTACAGGTCCAGATACTTATCCGCCGAACGCGTCCAGCTAAAGTCCTGGCTCATAGCATGCGTGACCAGCTGGTTCCAAGCGTCGCGGTTATCCCAGAACAGGCGCGCCGCGCGGAACACGGCATCGCCCATCTCATCGCCGTTAAAGTTGGCAAACGAGAAGCCCGTGCCCTCACCGGTAAACTCGTTGTACGGCACAACGGTGTCCTTCAGGCCGCCGGTCTCGCGCACGATGGGCAGGGTGCCGTAGCGCATGGCGATGATCTGCGACAGGCCGCAGGGCTCAAACTTCGAAGGCATCAGGAACATGTCGGCGGCGGCGTACATGCGCTGCGACAGCGCCGGGTCAAACTCGATACGCGCGGCCATGGTGCCGGGGTATTTGTCCTGGAAGTAGCGCAGGCCGTCCTCGTAGTCGCGGTCGCCGGTGCCCAGCACCGCCACCTGCACGCCGCCGGCCAGGATGCGGTCGAGCGCATACATGACCAGGTCCATGCCCTTCTGGCGCGTCAGGCGCGTGACCATCACCATCAGCGGACGATCGTCGCGCACCTCGAGCCCCAGCTCTTCCTGCAGCTTGGCCTTGCAGATGGCCTTGCCGGAACGATCCTCAACCGTGTAGTTGGCGGCAATGCGCGTATCGGTCGCCGGGTCAAAGCCTGCGACGTCAATGCCGTTCAAAATGCCCTGCAGCGCATACGAGCGCTCGCGCAGCACGCCGTCCAGGCCCTCGCCAAACTCGGGCGTCTGGATCTCGTTGGCATAGGTGGGGCTCACCGTGGTGATGGCGTCGGCATAGCGCAGCGCTCCCAGCATGTAGTTGATGCTGCAGGCGTCGCAACGCAGCTGCGAGGCGGCCGCCGGAATGTGCGCCACGCCCAGGATGTCCTCCATCACGGTGTCGCTAAACTGGCCCTGGAACGCCACGTTGTGGATCGAGAACACGGTCTTGACGCGGTCGTACAGCGGCAGGCCCTGGTAGAACTCGCGCAAGAACACGGGCGCGAGCGCCGTCTGCCAGTCATTGCAGTGCAAGATGTCGCACTCAAAGCCGGCCGGCAGGTGCTGCAGGCTCTCGGTGATGGCCTTGGAGAAGAACGCAAAGCGCTCGCCGTCGTCAAAGAAGCCGTACGGATAGTCGCGGGCAAAGTAGCGCTCGTTGTCGATGAACATATAGGTGACGCCGTCGTGCTCGAGCTTTTCGAGCCCGCAGTACTCGTTGCGCCAGCCCAGGCTCACGTAAAAGTCGGAGTAGTGCTCCATCTGCGCCTTGTACTCGTCCTTGATGGTTGCGTACTTGGGCACCATCACGATGACTTCGGCGCCGGCGCGCACAAGCGCCGCAGGCAGCGAGCCCGCCACGTCGCCCAAGCCACCGGTCTTCACAAACGGTGCGCACTCGGCCGAGGCAAACACGATCTGCATCTTTTTGCTGGAATCTGCCATATTGTCTCCCATGTTGCAATTCGAGAATAGCCGCCTGGCACAAACCGGGCGGCTATTCTTACGTTTACGTGCGATTATGCGACGCCAATGTTAACGAGCGATCGTGGTATCGGAAGTTAACGGAGCCTTGCCCAGCACCAGGATGTTCTCGGGCGTACCGCGAAGCTCGGTGTTGGTGGGCACCACGTTGTTCTTGTCCAGGATGGCGTTCTCGACGCGGGCGCCGCTCTTGATGATGCAGCTCTGGTTGATGATCGAGTTGGTCACCGAGGCGCCTTCCTCAACCACAACGCCGCGCGACAGGATCGAGTTGCGCACGGTGCCCTTGATGATGCAGCCGGCCGAGATGATCGAGTTGCACGCGTGGCTGCCGGTCGCATAGCGCGAAGGCGGCACGTCGTGAGCCTTGGTCAGGATCGGGCGCTCGGGGTCAAAGAGCTGGTCGGCCACGGTCTGGTCGAGCAGGTCCATGCTGCGGCGATACAGCGACTTCTCGCTAAACACGCCCACGACCTCGCCCTTGTACTCGTAGCTGCACACGTCGATGTTGCCAAAGTCGCCCTGGAGTGCCTCGAGCAGGTCCAGATAGTCGGCAGCCTGGTAGTGATCGATGATCTCGAGCAGCGTCTCGCGGTTGACGATGCAGCAGTCCATGGACGCGTTGTCGCCGTACACGACGCCGGCGCTCACGCCCGTCAGACGGCCGTTCTCGTTAATCTCGAGCTTGGTCTCGTCTTCGACATTGCGCGTGGCCTTGCAGTACACCACGGTCATCTGGGCACCGGAGTTCTCGTGCGCCTCGATGATGGTGTTGAGGTCCATGTTAAAGATGATGTTGGTGCCCATCATCACGACATAGGGCTTCTCCGAGCGCTGGAACAGCGTCTTGTTGGAGATGATGTCGCGCAGCAAGAAACGCATGCCGCCCTTGGTGGTGCCATACGCGTTGCCGGGCACCATGAACAGGCCGCCCTTCTTGCGGTCTAGGCCCCAGTCCTTACCCGAGCCCACGTGGTCGATCAGCGAACGGTAGTTACCCGGCATGACGACGCCGACGGTCTTGATGCCAGCATTCATCATGTTGGACAGCGGAAAGTCGATCAGACGGTAGCGGCCCAAAAACGGAACGGACGCGATGGGGCGGTCCTTGAGCAGGACGCTGCCGTAGGACGAAGAGTAGTTAGCGGTGATATAACCGATGGCCTTGCGATTGATCATCG
The DNA here is from genome assembly GCA_934655965.1 of uncultured Collinsella sp. Classification (GTDB taxonomy): domain Bacteria; phylum Actinomycetota; class Coriobacteriia; order Coriobacteriales; family Coriobacteriaceae; genus Collinsella. The sequence goes on along the minus strand of CAKUHK010000074.1, from coordinate 3,350 downwards.
GATCATTCCCCCTTCCCGATAACGACGTCATTTCCAACGACGGCCGTATCCTTGGTGGTATCGACAGAGCCGAGCTTCACGCCCTCTTCGACCGTGGAGTTCTCGCCCAAAATAGCGCGGCAGATGTGCGCGCCGCTCTTAACGTGCGCACCCGGCAGCAGCACGGAGTCCTCGACCACGGCGCGCTCCTCGATGATGACATCGGTCGAAAGGATCGAGTGGCGAGCGGTGCCGTAGATCTTGCAGCCGTTGGAGACCAGGCAGTCGTCCAGGCGGCCGTCCGGTCCAATGTAGTGCGGCGGACGCGTGGTGATGTTGGACATGATGGGGAAGTGCTTGTCGAACAGATCGAACTCGGGGTTGTTGCCCAGCAGGTCCATCGAGGTCTCATGGAAGCTGGCGATGGTGCCGACATCCTTCCAAAAGCCGTGGAACTCGTAGCTGTATAGGCGCTTGTTCTCGCCGAGCAGCTTGGGGATGATGTCCTTGCCAAAGTCGTGGCTCGAGCGCTGGTCCAGAGCATCCTCCTCGAGCGCCTCGATCAGCACGTCGGCCGAGAAGATGTAGATGCCCATGGACGCGAGGTTCGAATCGGGCTTATCGGGCTTCTCGGTGAACTTGGTGATGCGGCCGTCCTCGGGGTCGGTGGTCAGGATGCCAAAGCGGCTGGCCTCCTCCCACGGCACGGGCATAACGCTCACCGTGAGGTCGGCGTTGTTCTCAATGTGCGTCTTGAGCATCTTGCGGTAATCCATGCGATACAGGTGATCGCCCGAAAGAATCAGGACATACTTGGGGTCGTTGGCCTTGATGTAGTCGAGGTTCTGCGTAATGGCGTCGGCCGTGCCCGCATACCAGGCGCCGCCGGTCTGCGTCTCGTACGGCGGCAGGATCGACACGCCGCCGTCACGGCTGTCCAGATCCCAAGCCTCGCCGGAGCCCACGTAGGCATGCAGCAGGTAGGGGCGATACTGCGTCAGAACGCCCACCGTGTCGATGCCCGAGTTGGAGCAGTTGGACAGCGAAAAGTCGATAATGCGGAACTTGCCACCAAAGCTAACCGCCGGCTTGGCGATCTTTTGGGTGAGTGCCCCCAATCGGCTGCCCTGTCCTCCTGCGAGGAGCATCGCGATGCATTCTTTCTTACTCATCGATTTCTCCTTCTGTCATCGATGTTCCTAAACCCATTAGCGACGGGCGCGGCGCTCGGTCGCGCCCGTCGAGTAATGCCGTGCGGCAAAGGGAGCTCGCGCGCCTTTACGCGTGCCAGATCTCGTCGCGGTACTCGCGAATGGTGCGGTCGCTCGAGAACCAGCCACTCGATGCGGTGTTGAGCAGCGCCTTGCGGTTCCAGGTCTCCTGGTCGCCGTAGCTGCCCGTGAGCTTCTCCCATGCATCCACGTAGCTGCGGAAGTCGGCCATGACCAGGTCGGGGTCGTTGTTGTTCATGAGCTCGTTGTAGATGCTCTCAAAGTTGCCCGAAAGGCCCGCAAAGGTGTTGTCCTTGAGCTCGTCCATCACGCGGCCCAGACGCTCGCGGTCGCCGTTGAGGGTATCCCACGCAAAGTAGCTGTTGGATGCCCAGAGCTGCTCGACCTCGGGAGCGGTCAGGCCAAAGATGGCCTCGTTCTCGCGGCCGGCCAGGTCGGCGATCTCGATGTTGGCTCCGTCGAGGGTGCCCAGCGTAATGGCGCCGTTCATCATGAGCTTCATGTTGGACGTGCCCGAGGCCTCCTTGCCGGCCGTGGAAATCTGCTCCGAGATCTCGGCGGCGGGGTAGATGAGCTGGGCGTTGCTCACGCGGAAGTTGGGGATAAAGCAGACCTTCATGACCTCGTTCACACGCGGGTCGTTGTTGACGACCTCGGCGACGGAGTTGATCAGACGGATGGTCTCCTTGGCGAAGGTGTAGCTCGAGGCAGCCTTGCCGCTAAAGATGAACGTCGTCGGCGTCACATGGAAGTTGGGGTCGGCGATGCGACGGTTGTAGATGTCCATCACCTTCATGATGTTCATGAGCTGGCGCTTGTAAGCGTGGAAGCGCTTCACCTGAACATCGAAGACGGTGTTGGGGTCGATAACCAGGCCGGTCTCGGCCTTAACGTAGGCGGCCAGGCGCTCCTTGTTGGCGCGCTTGGAGGCGCCCACGGCCTTCAGGAACTCGGTGTCGTTCTGGAATTCCTTGAGCTTCTCCAGCTCAAAGGCGTCCTTGAGCCAGCCGTCGCCAATGGCCTCGGTCACGAGCTTGGCGTAGGTGGGGTTGGCTTCGGCAAAGAAGCGACGGTGCGAGATGCCGTTGGTCTTGTTGTTGAACTTCTCGGGCGTGAGGGCATAGAAGTCCTTGAGCACGATGTTCTTGATGATGTCGGAGTGAATCTTGGCCACGCCGTTGACGCTATGGCTGCAGATCACGGACAGGTTGGCCATGCGAATCTCGCCGTCCCACAGGATGGCGGTCTGGCGCAGACGCTCCTGCCAGCCCTCCTGCGTGGTGTCGAATGACTCGTGCCAACGACGGCTGATCTCGTCGATGATCTGGTACACGCGGGGGAGGAGCTTGGAGAACGTGCCGATGGGCCACTTCTCCAGAGCCTCGGGCAGGATGGTGTGGTTGGTGTAGCTCACGACCTGCGTCACGATGCTCCAGGCGTCGTCCCACTCGAGCTTCTTCTCGTCGATTAGGATACGCATGAGCTCGGGGCCGCACATGGCGGGGTGGGTGTCGTTGGTGTGGATGGCCACAAACTGCGGCAGCAGCTCCCAGTTCTCGCCGTGCTCCTTCTCAAAGGTATCGAGCAGGCTGTAGATGCCAGCCGAGACAAACAGGTACTCCTGCTTCAGTCGCAGCAGACGGCCGTGCTCGCCGGCGTCGTTGGGGTAGAGGATGGCGCTGATGGCCTCGGCCTCGGCGCGCTCGGCGTCGGCCAGGGCGTAGTCACCGCGGTTGAAGGCCTCCAGATCGAAGTGCTCCTCGACCGGCTCGGCAGCCCAGACGCGCAGCTTGTTGACGGTCTCGCCGGCATAGCCCACGACGGGGATGTCGTAGGGGACAGCCAAGATGTCCTGCGTGTCCACCGTGCGGTAGAACGTGCGGCCGTCCTCCTCAAAGCCCTCAACGTGACCACCAAACTTAATGGTCACGGCCTTGTCCTGACGGCGGACCTCCCAGGGATAGCCGTGGGTGAGCCACTCGTCGGTGGCCTCGACCTGGCTGCCGTTGACGATCTCCTGCTTAAACAGGCCGTAGCGGTAGCGCATGCCGTTGCCGTAGCCGGCAATGCCCTCGGCCGCCATGGAATCCAGGAAGCACGCGGCCAGACGGCCCAGGCCACCGTTGCCCAGTGCCGGAT
>CAKUHK010000073.1:0-11216 GCA_934655965.1 uncultured Collinsella sp. | reverse complement strand
CGTCGCGTGTTGCTTCCTGCCGATGTTTCGCAGGACGAGCTGTTGGCGGCGATCGGGGACATTAATGCCGATTCGGCTGTTCATGGCTGCCTGCTGTTCCGTCCGCTGCCCGCCGGCCTTGACGAGGACGCCGTTGCCGCGGCGCTCGATCCCGCCAAGGACGTTGACTCCATGACGCCAGCTTCGCTGCTTACCGCGCTTTCGGGTCGCGGCGAGGGTTTTGCCCCCTGCACGGCCGAAGCCGTTCTGGCGATTCTGGATCACTATGGCGTTGAACTGGACGGTGCCAAGGTTGCCGTTGTCGGTCGCTCGCTGGTGATTGGCCGTCCTGTTGCCGCCATGCTTACGGCACGCAATGCTACCGTGACGACATGCCACACGCACACGCGCGACCTTGCTGCCGAGTGCCGTGCCGCCGATATTGTGGTTGCCGCGGTTGGACGCGCGCGCACGATTGGCGCGGATGCGGTCCGCGAGGGCCAGACGGTCATCGACGTTGGCATTAACTGGGACGAGGCTGCCGGCAAGTTGGTCGGTGACGTCGATTTTGATGCTGCGGAGCCGGTTGTTGGCGCCATCACCCCCGTGCCGGGCGGCGTGGGCGCCGTGACGACGGCGATTCTCGCCAAGCACGTGATCGAGGCGGCCGAACGCGCGGCGAAATAGGCGTTTCGCGGCTGTTTAGGGGGTTGGTTAGATACCCCGTGGTCAAAAAATGCCAAATATGAGTACTGTTGCCTTGTTGGTTACATATTTTTGAGATTGATTTAACTCCCTAATGATATTAAGTATCGTTAGGGAGTCACTTTTATTGGACCTTTGGGGAATTACTTCACTCAGCTTTTGGACAAGTGGGGATTTCTAGCGTCTGAACTTGAGCAAATCGCTGCTACTAAATTGGTGACAGTACTCATATTTGGCATTTTTTGACCAGGGGGGTTGCGAGGGGGTCGTGGCGACTGTGGTTTCGCCCTTTTTGCGTCGAAGCGATACACTGTTGCCGTTTGATTTCTTCGCTCAAGGAGGATGCGCATGCCGTGTACAACGATTTTGGTTGGTAAGAACGCGAGCTATGACGGGTCGACGCTGATTGCCCGCAACGAGGACTCGTCCAACGGGGTGTTTGAGCCCAAGCGTATGCGCGTGGTGCACCCCGACGAGCAGCCGCGCGTCTACACGAGTGTCCTGAGCCACCTGACGATCGAGCTGCCCGATAACCCCATGCGCTACACGAGCGTCCCCGATGTCATCCCCGGTCACGGCATTTGGGCCGAGGCCGGATTCAATGAGCTCAACGTGGGCATGTCTGCAACCGAGACGCTCACCACCAACGAGCGCGTCCGCGGTGCCGACCCGCTCGTGGACTACGTGCCCGCCAAGGGCAACGAGGGCGAGGACGGCTATGTTCCGGCACAGCCCGGCGGCCTGGGCGAAGAGGACATGGTGACCCTGGTGCTGCCGTACGCCAAGTCTGCCCGCGACGGCGTGCGTATCCTGGGCGATCTGCTCGAGCGCTACGGCACCTACGAGAACAACGGCATCGCCTTTAGCGACGTGGACGAGATTTGGTGGCTCGAGACCATTGGCGGCCACCACTGGATCGCCAAGCGCGTGCCCGACGACGCCTATGTGACCATGCCCAACCAACTGGGTATCGACAGCTTTGACCTGGATGACGCCGAGGGCGACCAGGCCGACCACATGTGCTCTTCCGACCTGCGCGCCTGGATGGCCGAGTGGCATCTGGATCTGACGCTGGGCGTCGAGGGTGACGGCCCCGCTGCGGTCTTTAACCCGCGCGAGGCCTTTGGCTCGCACAGCGACAGCGATCACGTCTACAACACGCCGCGCGCCTGGTACATGCAGCGCTGCCTCAACCCCAGCGACGTGTGGGACGGCCCCGACGCCGACTTTACGCCCGAGAGCGATGACATCCCCTGGAGCCGCGTGCCCGAGCGCAAGGTGACCATCGAGGTCATTAAGTACGTGCTCTCCAGTCACTACCAGGGCACGGAGTACGACTGCTACGGCAGCAAGGGCACGCCGGCCACGCGCGGCGCCTATCGTCCCATCGGCATCAACCGCAACAGCCAGCTCGCCGTGTTGCAGCTTCGCCCCTATGCGCAGCCGGCCTATCGCGCCGTGCAGTGGATGGCATTTGGCTCCAATTCGTTTAACGCGCTGGTCCCGCTGTATGCCAACGTCGAGACCATGCCCGAGTACTACGCTGACACGCAGGCTCGCGTGACCTCCGAGAACTTCTACTGGGCGAATCGCCTGATCGGTGCCTTGGCCGATGTCCGCTTCCATGAGTGCGGCCGCGCGGTGGAGGACTACCAGGAGAAGGTCGGTGGCATGGGCCACAAGCAGCTCCACGATGTTGACGCCGCCGTTGCCGCCCTGCCCGAGGCCGAGGTTTCCGCCGAGCTCGCGCGCGCCAACGAGGCCTTCGCCGAGCTCGTGCGCGTGGAGACCGATGCCCTGTTGGGCAAGGTGCTCTACACCACGAGCTGCGCCATGAAGAACTCCTTCGCGATGAACGATAACGTCAGGTAAAGACCACCTTGCAGCGAGCGAGCGGGGCAAACGCCGTCAAAGGCTTTGTCCCGCTCGATTTCTATCCTCGCGATAAAACGATTTTGTGTCGTTCGCTCAATCTTGGGTACAAGAAGGCCAATGCAGTTGTTCATGATTGGAGCCAACCATGGTTATGAAACTCGACCAGCTTGTTAACGGTGCCATCAACGTGGGCTTCGGCGCCGCCGCCGTCGCCGTCGAGGGCAGCAAGAAGGTTCTCAACGATCTCAGTACCAAGGGCGAGCAGGTTCGCAAGGACGCCGGTGCCCCCGATATCGCCCGCAGCGTGTCCGACATGTTCGAGCAGGCCGGCGGCACCATCTCCGATCTGTCCGAGCGCCTGGGCATGCAGGGCGAGACCGCGGCGCAGCGTGTGCTCGACGAGCTCATCCTGGCCCGCGTCCGCGTTATGACCGCTCCCGAGCGCACGGCCTTCTTGGCCCACGTGCGCGACATCGTCGATTCGGTCGAGGACAACGTGACCTCGGTGCCCGTCGAGTCCGTTGAGCCCGACGATGCAGAGGACACCGAAGAGGCCGAGTAGCAGCGCAGATGGCAGATCCCACCACCGATTACAACAATCAAGATCCCTTGGGTGACGAGACGGCGGTTGTCGATGAGGTTGAGGCCGCCGTCTCGGGCGCTCGCAAGAAGCCGCGCGCTGTCGATATGGTGCCCGAGGAGCCCGACGCGATGGCGCCGGACGAGGAATACCAGCTCACGCCGGCGGGTCGTCGTGAGCGCATTGGGCAGATCGTTCGCCTGATCAAAAAGTATCGCGTGTGGGATAACCTCACGCCGGTGCGCCTGCGTCGTCTGCTCGAAGAGCTCGGCCCCATGTTCGTCAAGATGGGGCAGATTCTGGCCAACCGGTCCGAGATTCTGCCGCAGCGGTTTTGCGACGAGCTGCGTCGCCTGCGCTCCGACGTAGAGCCGGTGCCGTATGAGGTGGTGCTCCGCTGTCTGGAAGAGGAGTACGGCCAGCGCTTGGGGCAGATGTTCGACGCGATCGACCCCAACCCGCTCGGTAGCGCGTCGCTCGCGCAGGTACACCGTGCCCGCCTGGTGACCGGCGAGGACGTGGCCGTTAAGGTGCAGCGCCCCGGTGCGCAGCAGGTGATGGCTCAGGACATCGACATCATCCGTTCGGTGGTGCGCATCGTTTCCAAGTTCGTCAACACCGACCAGTTTGTGGACCTGCATGGCGTGGTCGAAGAGCTGTGGACCTCGTTTCGCGAGGAGACCAACTTTTTGGCCGAGGCCAAAAACCTCAACGATTTCTATGACTTCCATAAAAGCGTGCATGGCGTGTCGTGTCCCAAATCCTACCTGGACCTTTGCACCGAGCACGTGGTGGTCATGGACTACATCGAAGGCATCTCCATTGCCGATCCCGAGCGCCTGGTGGCTGAGGGCTATGACCTGGAAAAGATCGGCTCGGCGATTGTCGAGGACTACTCGACGCAGGTGCTCGACGACGGCTTTTTCCATGCCGACCCGCATGCGGGAAACATCATCCTCAAGGACGGCATTGTCTACTTTATCGACCTGGGCATGGTCGGGCGCATGTCGAGTCACGACCGCGGTATCGTCAAGGATATGATTTTCGCCGTGGCCGAGGGCGACGTGCCCAAGCTCAAGGATTCGCTCATGCGCTTTGCCGTGACGCGCGGCGACTCGGCCGAGCTTGACCATTCGGCCTTTTTGTCCGACTTGGACTTTATCGTTGCCGACTTTGCGGGTCTTGATCTTAAGGACCTGGATATCGGCGAGTTTTTGACCTCGCTGCTAAACCTGGCGCGCAAAAACGACGTTGAGCTGCCGAGTGTGGTGACGATGTTCGCCCGTGGCATGGTGACGCTCGAGGGCCTGCTGACCGAGTACATGCCCAACGTCAACATGATTCAGATCATCCAGACGCACATCAAAAACGAGAAGAGCACTTACGCGCGTATGCGCGACATGAGCCGTGATTTTGCGGCGAGTAGCTACCGAGCGGCAAAGGGTTCGCTCGAAGCGGCCGAGTACCTGGGGCTGGCGTCGCGCATGCTCACGCGCGGTCAGCTCAAACTGAACCTGCAGCTTATGAGTAGCGACAAGGCGCTGCGTCAGATAGGCGGCATCGTCGACCGCATGTCGATGGCCATCGTCATCGCCGGCCTGTTTATCGGCTCGTCGGTGGTCTATTACGCGCGCATCGAGCCGGTTGTGTTTGGTATTCCGGTCATCGGCCTTTTTGGCTACGTGAGCGCGCTGGTGCTGGCGCTCATGCTGGGTCGCGAGATCTGGCGCAACAGCCACGGCGGCAAGCATTAATGATTCTTTGGGGACGGAGGAAGACGGATCATTTTGCATAGGCCTCCTTCCTCATCCTTTCCTATCTCAAACCATAGCTTTTACCTTGGGCTTCGCCTGCGTGCGGGGCCCTTTTGCGTGCTACCATGATGACGGTAATAATCGATGGCCTAGATGGTGGTGCGGAGACGCACGAATGCGCGGTTTTCCTGCGCGTTTGGGAGAATCGGGGTGCAATTCCCCGGCTGTACCAGTAACCGTAATTCCTCTTGGCCCGGGATGGTCGCGTCGCAGATCGGACGGCGCGCCCGGGTCGTTAAGGTTAAGTCGGATCGCCTCCCATCTTGCACGCGGCCGCGGCGCATGCCGCCGGTACGCGTTGGGCTCTGGAGGGAAGGGGGACCCCGATGGGGGTACTCGAGCGCAATGTGCGCGATGACGTGGGGCAGGCGCTGGGCGATGCTCCAAGTGCAGACAGTAGGAGACAAATGGATATGTTTGAGGACGAGTGCCAGCGCGCCTCGTGGCGTCGCCATGGAGCGATTGCCCGCGGCGTAGCCAAGCGCGGCCTGGTGGCATTCCTGGCCTTCGCGATGGCATTCAGCACCACGCCGGCCCAGCTTTGGGCCGATGGCGCCGAGGGCATTGCCGAGGCCGTGGCTCAGGCCACAACGCCGAGCGAGGGCGCGGGGGCTGCGGACGGTGCTGCAGATAACACCGCGGCTGCTACTGGCGCAAACGATTCGGCTGCCGATAAATCCTCCGAAACTGGGGATTCGGGCTCGGCCACACCTGACAACGCGAGCGATGATGCGCCGGGCGACCCCGCTGCGTCAGACCCCGCTTCGGCCACTCCGGCGAACGAGGCGTCCGACACCACCGCCGAGACCGGCGATGCGGCCGCGGTGGCCAGCGAGCCCAGTGTTGCCAAGGCCGCGTCTCGTGCCGCTGCTACGTTTTCCTCGAATAATGGTGTCAGCGTCGGAAAGAGCCAGTCGCCTTCTCGTTGGGCTGGCTCTAACTTCACCGCTTTTATCCAGAGCAATACTACGCTCTATGCGAATGTTTGGACTTCGTCCAGCAAGCGCGCCAGCGCTTCGGGCTGCACCTATCAGTGGCTTGCTGCCGACATCAGCAACAAGAGCGATGCGGACAATTCCGCGTTTGTTCCTGTCGAGGGTCAGACGGGCGCATCGATCGTTTTGGACGATGCCCTGCGCACTCAGCTTAACGGCAAGTGCCTGCGCGTACGCATTACCGATGCAAGCGGTAACGTCATCTACGGCCCGACTAAGGGCGCCAACAACCAAAAGCTGACAGCGACGAACGCCATCAAGGCGCCCGTTCCTACCAAGACGGCACTGGATGCAAAGTCTTATGTCCTCATCCAGTCTTCGGCAGACGATTCGAGCTCGTATTCGTCCGTTAAGGCCGAGATGCTGAACCCTGGCACTACGCTTTGGGCGAACGCCTACGACGGCGAAGCGGTTCCCAATAAGCGCATCGCAGCACAGGCAGGCTGGACCTATCAGTGGCTTGCGTCCGACGTGCGCGATGCCGAGGATTCCGCCTATCAGGCAATTCCGGGCCAGACCGACCAGTCGCTGACGATCACGGATGAACTCGCATCGCAGCTTGCGGGCAAGTACATTCGCGTTAAGGTTATCGGTGACGGTCAAGAGCTGTTCGGCCCGAGCAGCTCTTTTAAGACGCCCTCGTCTGTTGACTACAATACTCCGGGTCCTGTTGCCGCGAGTGACCAGATTGCGTTAGGCCATATCGTTCTCGCCTATAACGGCGCCGAATTTGGCGACGATTATGAGAACGTCCCCAACGCTAACGTCGGTGACACGATTAAGGCTGCCGCCTACTACCTCAACTACGACACGCCGACTGACCTCTATGGCTCCGACAAGGTCGATTTTTCTTGGTGGGTGGCCGATTCTGCTGATGGCTCGTTCGAGCAGGTTGCAACTGGTGACACCTACACGGTTACCAAGGAGTGCGCGAACCGCTACCTCAAGGTGGTCGCTAAGGCCAAGAAGGGTATCCCCGGCTCCGATAGCTGTGAGACCAAGGCGGGCCGCATCCTGCCCAAGGGCGCGACGACGCTCGATTCAGTTGCATTTACCAATGCGAGCAAGGGCGCCAAGGACACTGGTTCTACGATTGAGGCGTGTGCCTACAAGGCGGTCGATTACTCGTCTGAGCCGGTTACCGAGGGCGTTACCTACACGTGGCGTTGGTCCTCTGTCGACCCGTCTTCCTCTACGTTTGATGCGAAGACCGACTGGCATGTTGCCGAGGGCAAAACCGACAGCAGCTTTACGATTCCCGATGACTACGCCAAGCGCTGGGTGAGCGTGTCGGCCACTGCGGGTGATAATACCGTAGAGTCGACTACTGCCGTGGCTGTTAAGGCTGCAGGCTCGCATGAGCTGTTCCTGACGTATCTCAAAAAGATTGTCGGCGACCAGAGCGATGACGCCAGGTTTGTCTACAAGAGTGGCGAAAAGATCGGTGTTACCGCATTCGAGAAGACGCCTGCGGGAACTAAGGGTGCCGAGCTTGCATCTGATCAGCTAACGTATACGTGGCAGATTGCCGATAACGCTCAGGGTCCGTTCACGACGCTGACGGATGAAAACGCGCACAGGCCGTCGTTCGTTATTTCGCAGAAGTACGTCGGCAAGTACCTCAAATGCATCGTCGATGGCGGCTACAACACCGACTATGCCTCCACGCGTTATGCCGTCGTTAAGGGCGAGGACGCCAAGGCGTACACCCTGACATCGGTTAATGTCGTCTCGAGCGGCAACCTCGCACAGGTCGGGGGAACGCTTACCCCTACGGCCAATTACATGGCAACGGGCGATTGGGGCGATTACGAGACGGCGCTCCCCGAGGGCTCCCTCGTCGATTACCGCTGGTACCTCGCCGATGACGCTGAGGGTACAAATGCCCACGAGCTGTTTGGCGCCGACGAAACGACTGGCGTACTCACGCTTCCCGCCTCGGCTGAAGGCAAATATGCGTACGTCGTTGCAAATGCCGGAAACAACGATGTCAAGAGTGCTGCTTGGCTCGTTAACTCTTCTGACGAAAAGTCTATTTCCGTTAATGTTAGGGTTGTAGGCGTAAGCAAGCACGATGCCGGTCAGCCCTATGATCTTGTGGACTGGGTGCCGTCGGCCTCGTTTGAGTGGTCGAGCACTCAAAAGATGTCTGCCTGGGACATCTTTGCCAAGGTGCTTGACGACGCCGGCTATAGCTATAGCACGGACGGCGGCGTTCCCTATTCGGTTACGAACCCCGATAAGTCCCAGACGCTCGCGATGGAAAGCACGGCGTCCGGCTATAAGTACTGGCGTTTTGACATTAATGGTAAGGCTGCCAACTCTTACGCCACGGGCTACTACCCGAGCGATGGCGACACGCTCGAGCTCGTGTACGAGGATCCCACAGGCACGGTTTCCACGCAGGTTTCCGCGACGTGCTCCGTCGTAGGCACCGACGCCAAGGGCGCTCAGCAGACCTGGGCAGCCGCTCAGAACATCACGCTGAAGAAAGGCTCGACCGCGGCCGACCTCTCTGAGCAGCTCTTCAAGCAGACTGGCCTTAAGGCCGACTACGACCCCGATGGCAGCTGGGGTTGGGCGCTCAATTCAATCACGTCGCCCTTCGACTCCAGCCGTACGCTCGCCTACGACCCGGCGACCGAAGCGTACTGGCAGCTGTTCATCAACGGCAAGTCCTCCATGGTCGGCGCCGGCGGCTACACGCTCAAGGCCGGCGACTCCGTCGTCTGGTGCTACTCGAAGTACAACGACCCCGCTCCTGCCGATCAGCTTTCGGTAAGCTGCACCGTTATCGGCCAGGATGCTTCGGGCGCCCAGCAGACGTGGGCACAGCCTACGACCGCTCTCGTGGACGAGGGCACAACCGCTGCTGACCTTTCCGAGCAGATCTTTAAAAAGTCTGGCATTGGCGCCGAGACGGGGACGGGCTCGTACGGCTGGTATCTCATCTCGCTGGCTTCGCCGTTCGAAAAGAACGTGAAGCTCTCGAGCGAGAAGGTTGACGAAAACACCTGGAAATACTGGCAGTTCTTTGTCAATGGCAAGAAGGTTGATGTTGGCGCGGGCGCTTACGCGCTCAAGGCCGACGACGAGGTCGCTTGGGTCTATGGCTCCGACGGCACCATGCCCGGCCAGGTTTCCGTTTCGATGGAGATCATCGGCAAGAAGGATGAGAAGGCGCAGCGCTGGACCGATCCTTCGACGCAGGTGTTTGTCGAGGGCACGACGATCAAGGACGCTTCTGCTGCCTACTTCGATGCCATTGGTGTCGAGTCCAAGATGTACGACCAATTTGGTTATTGGGGCGTTCATAGTCTTGTCTCCCCGCTTGATGGCACCGAGCTGTCGGGCGCTTGGTCGTTCTTTGTCAACGGCGTCCCCGGTTCTCAGCTCGATAGCGATTATGTGCTCAAGTCGGGTGACAAGATCGTCTGGGCTTACGCTGCCGGCGATACCGTTCCTAATCCCGATGAAGTTGTAGTTGATCCGAGTGCCTCGCGCCCGACCGATTGGAAGGCCGACTGGAGCGGCAATTCCAATGCGGTGGTCGAGAACGTGTCTACGCCTACGGGCGCGCTGGCAAGCTCTTGGACGTTCGATTGGAAGGCCTACTCGGGCGTCACGTACCCCAACGCGAGCGAGCCGATTGTCGTGAACGGCAATGTGTATCTCGCCGTCAACAAGCGCCTGCTTAAGATCGATGCCGAGTCGGGCAAGGTGCTCGCCGAGTCGAACCTTAAGGCTGCGATTGGCTATACGACGCGTCCGATTTATACGAACGGCTTGGTCATCGTCCCGCTCGACAGCGGTGCGGTCCAGGCTCTGACGGCCGATACGCTCACGACGGTTTGGGTTACCGACCCTGTGAGCAAAACTGCTCAGTCGAATTCTCAGCTGACGGTCGATGGCAACTACCTGTATGTCGGCACCGTTGATGTCGACTATGGTAAGGGCGTGTATAACAACGGCCACCTGACGCGCATCAATATCCTGACCGGTGCCGTTTCCTGGCAGCACGTCAACGCCGATGAAGGCTATTACTGGACGGGCGCCACCGTCGGCAACGACTTTGTTCTGGTTCCCACCAGTGCCGGCACCGTCGAGATGCTCAGCAAGTCTTCGGGCGCTGTGCTTGGAAGCGTTTCGGTTGGGGCTATCGTCAACTCCTCCTGTGTACTTTCCGCCGATGGTAGCCATGCTTATCTGACTTCGCGCGACGGCAAGCTGCACGTGTTAGCGATTTCTGACGGTAGTTCGCGCGACGCGGATGCTGCTACGCGCATTTCCGAAGAGCGCGTCGTCGACCTGGGTCTTACGGGATGCGCCTGCATGCCCACGCTGTATGGCAACAAGCTGATTGTCGGCGGCGAGGTTTCTGGTGGTTCTGCGCTGGCGATTGTCGACCTTGATAATGACTTTGCCACGACGTTGGTTTCGTCTGCCGATGGCTCCGCACTTCCTACCGGTGGCATCAAGGGCGCACCGCTCGTGAGCGCCCAGGCAGATGGCACGTATGTCTACTTCACGGTTAACTACGGTGCGACTTTCGACTATGTGAACTACACCTCGGGCGGCGGCGTCTATCGCTACAAGCTGGGTGACGCGCAGGCGACCGGTGCGTTTAGCGCAACGGGACACAACAACTACTGCGACTCGCCGATTGCCTGCGACGCCAAGGGCAACCTCTACTACATCAACGATTCCGGCACGCTGTTCAAGTTGAATGGCGGTGTTAAGGTCTCGTTCGAGACCGGTGAGGGTTCCAAGGTTGATTTCCAGACTACGGCCGACGGCAAGCTGGTTAAGCCTGCCGATCCGACTCGTGAGGGTTACACCTTCGGCGGCTGGTATACCGATGAGGCTTGCACTCAGGCGTATGACTTCAGCACGCCGGTGACGGCTGATATGACGCTGTATGCCAAGTGGACTAAGAACGCCGTTAACCCTGGCGGCAACGGTGGCTCTGGCTCTAACGGTGGCAATGGCTCCGGCACTGGTGCTGGTACCGGTGCGGGCGCTGGCACGGGCACTGGCTCCGGCTCGAAGGGCGGCGCTGTCGCCCCGGGTCAGAAGCCGGTTTCCAAGACGACGGTGTCGACCAAGACCGAGACCAAGGACAGCAAGTCCGACAAGAAGGACTCCGACAAGTCCGACAAGAAGGACGAGAAGAAGTCGGATAAGAAGGACAGCAAGTCCGACAAGAAGTCCGATTCCAAGTCCGATACGGGCTCTGCCTCCACGGCCGCTGCCAAGAAGCCCGCCGAG
>CAKUHK010000072.1:0-11309 GCA_934655965.1 uncultured Collinsella sp. | reverse complement strand
GCATTGAATACCTTTTCCCACAGCGCATTATCACTCGATAGGATATCGTTCTCTTTTTGCATGAGCTTCGCATACAGCTCGGCAGCCTCGTCGGCGTTAGCCGGCTCTTGCGCAATGAGCTCCGCGATCTTTTGATCGGAGCCCGTAGATTTGCTCGCGTTGCCGCCGGGCGCCGAACACGCCACTAGACACAAGGCCAGCACCGGCACCATAAACAGGGCCGCAATCTTAGAAAGCTTCATGGTCATTCCTCCGTTTTGTCGAAGCTTGTTTTACTTTTTATCGGCGGTCAGAGGGAGCTTTTCTGCCGACACATCCAAGCCATAGCGATAGCTGATGGCATCGACGGGACAGGCCCCGATGCACTTTCCGCACCGGATACATTCAGCATGATTGGGTGCGCGGACCACATCAACGTCCATCTGACAAACCCTTGAGCACTTGCCACACGAGACGCATTTGCATACGTCGACCCGTATCCCCAGTAAGGACACCTTATTCATGAGCGCGTAGAATGCGCCGAGCGGGCAAATCCATTTGCAAAAGGGGCGATAGAACAAAACGCTCAGCACCACCACGGCAATGAGAACGACAAGTTTCCAGGTAAAGAGCTGCCCCAGCGCAGATCGAATGCCGGCGTTGGCAATGGCCAGCGGAATGGCGCCCTCGAGCACGCCCTGCGGACAGACGTATTTGCAAAAGAACGGATCGCCCATCCCCACATCGTTGACCACCAGCACGGGCAGCAATACCACAGCAAACAGCAGCACAACGTATTTGATATACGTAAGCGCCTTGAGTCTTTTTGTCGAAAGCTTTTTGCTGGGAATCTTGTGAAGCAGCTCCTGCAGCCAGCCAAACGGGCACAAAAACCCGCATACAAATCGTCCCAACAGCACGCCGAGCAAAATGAGCGTACCGGTGACGTAGTAGGAGAAGTTGAACTTAGATGAACCCACCACCGATTGGAACGACCCGATGGGGCACGCGCCCGATGCCGCGGGGCACGAATAGCAATTAAGCCCAGGTACGCAGACTGTTTTTCCCGTACCCTGATAGATGCTGCCTTTAGCAAAGTTTGGCAGGTGAATGTTGGTGATGAGCGTCGCCGCCGCCTGAATGAATCCGCGAAATCGGGCCAAAACATGCGACGCAGTGTTTTCTCTTTTATCCAATTCCGATACACTCCAAGCACAGCCTAATCGCTTTGGCCAGCACGGCATCCGCCTCGCCACGCATAACGCCAAAGCACACCATGGCAATTCCGACGATCAACAAAGCGACCTGTACCACGGGTTTTACCGCTTTGAACAACCTGACCACTCCTTTCGTTACGCGACCATTGGACCATATCGGCTATAAAATCCGTGTTAAGCGCGATATGGAATGTGCAAGGAGACTGTTATGCGTATTTTGATCGTCGAAGACGAGCGAGCACTGTGCGATGCAATCGCGCGCAGCTTGCGAAACTTGGCGTACAGCGTCGACTGCTGTCACGATGGACAGGAGGCGCTCGACCTGCTGGGCGTCGAAGTCTTTGACCTCGTGGTGCTCGACCTCAATCTCCCCCGTATCGATGGCATGACCGTGCTCAGGGAACTTAGGAAAACCGACTGCGAGACCAAGGTACTGATTCTGTCCGCACGTGGCGAAGTATCCGATAAAGTCGCCGGACTCGATGCCGGCGCCAACGATTACCTCACCAAGCCGTTTCATCTGGACGAGCTTGCGGCAAGGATCCGCAGCCTTACCCTCAGGCGCTTCGCACAAAGCGACATAGTATTAACCTGCGGAAAGCTCTACTTTGACACCAAGGCGCGCATCGCCTCCGTGGACAGTGAGGCTCTATCTCTTACACGCAAGGAAACTGGAATCTTGGAATACCTGATGCTTAATCAGGGGCGACCGGTAAGCCAAGAGGAACTTATCGAACACGTCTGGGATAGCACCGTGAACAGCTTTAGCAACGCAACCCGCGTTCACATCTCGTCGCTCCGAAAAAAGTTGCGCGGCGCTTTGGGATACGACCCGATTCGCAATCGGATTGGAGAGGGCTATGTTATGGAGGATGGCGAATGAAAAGGCTTTCGCTGCAATGGCGCATAACGATCATGACAGCACTGCTGACGTGTGCGGCGTGCGTGCTAACGAACTGCTTGGTCGGCTATACGGGCATGCGCTACATGGATGCCATCGGCAGCGACATCTCGGCCTTTAACGCTGCCGGTGTGGATTCGCCCCAGGCGTTTGACCCAACAAAAACAGCCCTCGATGACGAGGTCACGATCGTTGTTAACGACGCACAGGAATCTTTTGGCGCGACAGCCTGGTGCATCACGGCTGGAGTCACGCTACTTGGCGGCGTGCTGGCATACTTTGTGAGCGGCCGTGCGCTCAAGCCGCTACGGGCTTTTGCCGCCCAGGTAGAGCGTGTGCAGCCTGACAACCTAAGCGAAATCAGACTCAGCGAGGATGTGCCCGCCGAGCTACAACGATGCAGCGCCTCTTTCAACGACATGATTGCCCGTCTTGGCGAAGGGTTCTCTGCACAGCGTCAGTTTACCGGCAACGCCGCACACGAGCTGCGCACCCCGCTCGCCCTTATGCAAGCGCAGATTGAACTGTTTGTCTCCGAGCACCCCACATCGCAACCTCAAACAGCCGAGCTACTCGGCCTGCTACAAGAACAAACCGAGCGGATGTCGCGAATGACCAAGGTGCTGCTTGAGATGAGTGAGCTCCGCAGCGTTCCCTGCGAGGACGATGTTGAACTTGGCCCCCTGTCCGAAGAAGTCCTCGCCGACCTTGCTCCACTTGCCGAGCATAAAGACATCGTCCTCAATTGCAGTGGAGGCGCTTTGATAATCGGAAGCGACACGCTCCTCTATCGGCTGGTGTTTAACCTGGTCGAAAATGCCATCCGTTACAGCCGCCCCAGCTCGACTGTCAACGTCTCCATCTGCGATAACAACAGCCACGTGTTCCTACGAGTCGAGGATCAGGGCCCGGGAATACCCGAGCAGTACCGTGAGAGCATCTTCCAGCCGTTCTTTCGCCTGGATAAATCCCGTAGCAGGGCATACGGCGGCGCAGGACTCGGGCTAGCGCTTGTTTGGGAGATTGCAGCGCTGCACGGCGGCACGGTTGAGGTCGAAGCAAGTTCCAAGAACGGGACCACCATGCTCGCGACCCTTCCAAAACGGACCGCAGCGTAAACCGAACAGTAAAACGAAAGGGGTCCCGCACACGTTTGCGCGGGACCCCTCTCTGTCAATGCAATTCGCCCAAAAGAGTAGAAGCTTACTCCCACTCCACCGTGCCGACGGGCTTGGGCGTGAGGTCGTAGCACACACGACAGATGCCGGGAACCTCCCTTTATACGTTCGGCATAATCGTAGGCGATACCCACAAATTCCAGTCCCGAGCAGCAGGAGTACAATTGCTGCTATCGTTGTCAGCTGATGGGAGATGAAAGATGGACTGCGATGGTTGCGCGCGTGTTCCTATGCCGTTGATGTGCACCGCCTTTGTGCCGGGGCAAATGGATGCCGCGGTCGCAAGCATCACTGACGCCGATTCGCGTGTCATCGCCACGGCAGAAGCGCTGTACTTTCGCGGACAGGCCACTCTCGCTGCCGAGACGGCACGTCCCTATCTTGACGCCACCGATCCCGCACTTCGCTATTCTGCATGCTTCATCTGCGGATATGCCAGCCTGTCGCTCAACCGCATCGCCGACGCCCGCCGTTGCCTTGCGGGCATCCTCGACACGCCAACTGACGAGGAATCGCCTGCCGTTCACGCCACGCACATTCTGTTCGCCTCGGCCGCAAGCGTCCTGCTGCATCTACCTTCCCCATATTCCGCCGAAGAGTTTTATCCGCTTGCGTCGCATCTGCCCGAAGGCCTGCGCCTGTTCGCCAGTTACGTGATGGCGCATGCCCTGTATCTGCGCGGTGAATACGGCCGCAGCCTGGGCATGGCGGAAAACGCCCTGATCATGAAACAAGGGAGCTATCCCATATCGGAGCTGTTCTTGCACTTGGCGGCTTCTATGGCATGCATGAGCCTCAAGAACATCGACGCCGCAAAGGTGCATTTCGAAACCGCTTGGAGCATAGCGCGCCCCGACGGCCTTATCGAGCTCATCGGCGAGCACCATGGCCTTTTGCAGGGACTTATCGAGGCATGCCTAAAACAGCAATACCCTGACGATTTCGCACGCGTCATCGAGATCACGTACCGCTTTAGCTACGGATGGCGACGCATCCATAACCCCGATTCGGGCGAGGACGTGGCCGACGATCTGACGACTACCGAGTTCACCATGGCCATGCTCGCCTGCCGTGGATGGACCAACGCCGAAATCGCGCGCCATATGGGCGTGTCGCCGGGCACCGTAAAGAACCGCCTGTCCAGTGTGTATGCAAAGCTTGGCATCAGAACTCGCGCCGAGTTGGTCGCACATATGCTGCGCTAGCAGCCAAGCTACCAAGTGCATCGAACGCATTCCAGCGCCGCCCGTTTTAACATGCTCAAATTGGACATTTTGCCCCTCGAACGGCACTACCGCGACAGGACACCTTCTCGCATAATTTGATTATTTCCACCGATATTTGCGGGATGGGAGCCCAAGATGCTTGATCGCCGTTCGTTACTTGTTGCTGGAGCGTCCTCGCTGGCGAGCATTATGTTGCCGCGCGTGCCGGGCACCTCAAACGCCTTCGTACTGCCGTTCGCGCCCGCCGAAGCCTATGCCGACGAAGAAGACCCCTTCAAGGTCCTGGTGCTCTCGCGCACCATGTTCGGCGTGGTGGTGGTCGACGTCGCCAACAAGATGAACCCTATCGCGGGTGCCCAGGTCACGCTGACGTCGCGCTACGCCGCAGGCAAACAGCTCACCGCCACAACCGATGATGAGGGTACAGCCATCTTTGAGGTTGCCCCGCTTTCGGAAGGCTACGTGGACGAGGCGACGCTCCTTGACGCGTATGACTTTAACGGCGGCATCTCCATCAGCATGCCAGGCTACCGCGATGTCGAGATTCCCCTTGCGCGTATCCAGGGCGGTACCGCCATTACCGCGCCCACGCGTCCGCTCTCCGACGGGGAGCCGTACTTCCGCCAGCTTACGTTCGACGAGTGGGACATCCAGTACGCCGACGCCACATTCATGGCGATGCCCAAAGACGATCCAACAAACGAGCAGCCCGACACGCACGCCTTTACCGTGCAGGCTCATCTGCCGCAGGGCGGACAGGCGACGTTGCATATCGACAAGGTAATGCCCGCCGTGGGCAGCTCGCCCGAAACCGTCACGCAGATTGGCCAGGTCAAGGCCAGTGCAACGGGTGCGGATAATCTGGCGACGTTCACGCTCGAAGACAAGTTCCTCGATGCGGCGTCGGGCCTTCTGGAAGAAGGGTGCAAGCTGCGCTTTGTGCTCGACTACCAGGGCAAAACCTACACGCTCTCCTCCCCCATGGCCGTTGCCACCGCGCCGGCCTCAAAGGCAGAATCGGGCTCAACGACCATCATCCCCACCACCATGGACCAAGAGATCACTCCGTTTGATTTCCCCGCGGCGTTTCCCGGTATCGGCGGCAACAAGTTCACCTGCTGGATGCCCACGTTTCCGATCCTCTTCGATTTCTCGTTTGCCGGGTACGTGTTGTTTGGCGGCGGATACAAACCAGTCAGTTACATGAACGATTCGGGCAATCCGGATCCGGAATACTGGAAGAAGTCGCCGCGCGAGTCGGGCGCCAAGCAGGCAAACCGCTACCTCGACGAGATGGAGGGGAAGTGGAATCAGTACAAGAGTATGAGTGCCGGTTCGGGCACCGATCCAAGGAACACCAAGCTCCTTCGCCATCATTGCACGCTGCTGTTCACGATGGATATCGCAACACAGGTGTACGGATCGCTCGCCTACGACTGGGTAGGCAAAACTTGGGGCGATAACAACGATCCGGCGTTTGGCAATATTAAGGCCCTCTTCCAAGTAAAAACCGACCTCAACTGGACCGAGCAGTTCACCTTGGGCCCGGTGCCGTTTTTCCTAAACGTCAATCCTTGGGTGTTGGCAAAGCTGGCGCTCGCGGTAGGCGCCCACACACACGGCAGCGGCGCGGCGTTCTTCAAAAACATTTCGCTCGACTATTCCAATACGTCGGGATCATTCACCATCCAGATCGGACTTGCCGTCACCTTTGGAGCCGGCGTTGCAGGCGTCGCATCATCCGCCGTGCGCGGTGCTGCATCTCTCACGTTGTTCATCGGCTACGAAAAGGCAGACGGTCAGCAGCTTCCGCGTCTGCGCGCAGGCGCGGACGTCGATGTCGACGTGATACTCCAGTTCATCATGTTCAAGTGGACCACCAAGGCCTGGTCGGGGTCGTGGCCCACACTTCTCGATTCGTGGAACATGTCGGTCAACAACGGCGACCAGTATGTACTCCAGCGCTCTGAGCTGGCCTTGGATGGAGATGCGCCTTATACGCTGGATGCCTGCTTTGGCGCGACCGGCAATGCCGAGGCAGGTGATGTGCCGCAGTTTATCGCGTCAGCCACCATCGTCACCAATGCCGAGCTGCTCGCATGCGCCGAAGTTGCAGCCACCGCCGTAAACGTCGCGCCGGTCGTGCGCGATTGGGAGCAAGCGGTCACGCGCATTGAGCTCGACGCGGATGCAGAGAGCGATGACACGGGACAGGTCGAGCATTTCGTCCACGCCCTGATGGAAGATGACGAAAATGCCGCGCCGATGTATAAGTACGCCTACATCAGGCAGGCGAGGGACGCCATTGCGGACCCGAACGCCAATTCTGCCGGCGTGTCGGAGGACGAACGCGGCGGCATAAAGCCCTCGAGCGACAACGTGCTCTTCACCGGCGTACTCAGCGAAGCCCACATGAAGTTTGCGGAGATCGCCGGCGTGGAATGCCTGTTCCGCATCGCTTCGGTTCGCTACGGCGAGGATGGCCGTTCGCGTCTGGTGGTACACACGAAGGCAAACGGCGCGTGGTCCGCACCTATGCCGGTCGACTTCCCCCTTGGGTTTGGCGAGGGCGACGTGGAGCGCAACGGCATATTCGATTACGACTTCGACATGGTGGAATATACGGACGGGAGAGGAAACCAAGACGCCTACGTATTGCTGGTCTCGGGAGAGCGCCCCGAAGGCGACGCAACCCGGTTCGATACGGCGAGCACATCCGGCATACTGTCCGTTGTACGCCTGCGCATAAGCAACGACGGAGTTCGCGTGATATCGCACACGTCATGGCGCAGCATCTCGCGCGGCCGCCTGCAAGAGGATGGCTACCATTGCCTGCAGTGCCCGCGTATCACGGTGGGCAAGACACTTGTCGACGGACGTCTGTCGGGCACCTATCTCCACCGCCGCGGAGCCACCGCAGAAAAGGCGTTGGGCACCGAGGCAGAGGTCGCACTCGAGTGCTTTACCCTGTGGTCGGATCTGTCGGGCGACAGCCTCACGTTCCGTCAGGTCCTCCGCTTTCCGCAGGCACCGTCGAGCATCGAGCTGGGCGCGCCCGAGAATATCAACGGCAAAATGGTGGTGCCCGTTGCATACGAGACTGCAAGCGGTTGTGGCTGCGCATCGTACGCCGTGATCGGCCAGTCCATCGCGGGTTGGGGCGTTATGTCGCCAGATGCCACAGTGCCCCACGCGGTGCCGTGGCCGCAGCACACGGGCTTTTTGGCTACCGTCAACGAGCAGCTGCAGCATATTACTTGGACACGAGGCGCGACGGCATTTGCATCGGAGCCCGTGGGCGCCGCGGGCTGTGGCCCGGCGTCGTTCAGCGCGAGCAACAACGGTCGGTGCTTGATGTACGTAGAGAACACCGACGGCAAGGTGGGACAGACCTACGACGAAGAAGGCAACCCGGTAGCGGTGATGGGCAAGCACTTCCGCATCTTCGCCAGCACCTTGGAACGCGATCTGTTCACAGAACCGTTCGTGATGTGTGAGCTCGACCACCCCGTCGATCAGATAACGACGTTTTTGACCTCGGGCGGCATGCTCTCGGCACTCGCCACGCACATTGTGAGCGCCGAGCAGAGCAAGGCAGAACTGCACGGCATCGAAGTGCCCCTGGTAGCGTGCGCCACTCCGACGGGTGCGGTCGCTACCTCGGGCGCGGTCGTGCCCGGAGCAGCAGGCGAATCCTTCATGGTCACGGTGCGAAACGACGGCAACACCTTGCTGACCGCCGGTACGATCGATCTGTACCGAGAGGGCTCTAACCAGCCGTTCTCCAGCGCATCCATCGGGTTCGGAGCGAACGCACGCATGGCATCGATCTACGATCCAGAGCTTGCCGAGGACCCTTCGGCCAACGACATGGCACACGTGAAGTACGCAGTCGAGACGCTGGGCGCACGTTTTGCGACGCACCCGCTGGTCGCTGACAATGGCAACGCCGTGCTGGCACCGGGTTGCACGGCACAGTTCCGCATGAGCTTTGCCATCCCGGAGAGCTGGGGCGACGAGGTGGGCAAACGCGTCACGCTGTATGCGAAGGCGCGCGACCTGGTGGCACTCGATCCCGTAACGCTCGAGGAGATCCGACCCGGCGCAAACTCGGCTCTGGGCGCTGTGCTGCACGAGCTTCACATGCCCGACGCAGCATGCGAACGTGCAGAGGTGCTGGTGGGCGTAAGCAGCAACGCGGATACGACGGGACTCCACGACGCACCGATGACCGTGGACGGCGATGGCGGCTCGAGCGGCGGCGGTTCCGGCACGGGAGGCAGCTCCGGCGGAAGCGGCTCTGGCAGCGGCAAGGGCAACGACAATAACAAGCGCTCCGGAAAAACGGGCGCGCTCGCCGGCACGGGTGACAGCAACATCCCCCTGACGGCAGCCGCAGCAGCACTCGCCGCAGCCGGAGCCGGCCTCGTCGCCTACAGCGCTCGCCGCGCCACACTCGAGCGTAGTGGCAGCGATGGAGCCGGAACGGATGAGTCCCGCTAGCTCTCAGCGCTTTTGCGAGCGGCGTTGACCCCGTTCGTCGAGCACAAAAGGGGCTGGCTCTGATAACCCAGAGTCAGCCCCTTGCGCATTAGATATCGCCGGCGTCGTCGAACTCTGCCTCGAGCTTGGCACGGCGCTTTTTCGCCGTGAAGAACGATGCGCACAGAACGGCGAATGTGGCTATGAAAATCGTCGCACCGCAGAACACGCCCGTAACCAGGTTCGCCAACCAAAAGACGCTTTCGAGCGGAACGATCTGCGCCTCGGCGATGCAGCGCATCGCGGCGACAACAAGCGCGCTCACAGCTCCACTGAGACCACTGATAAGCAGGAAATACCCGGCAGGAAGATGCTCAGTCTGTCCAAAACGGTTTGTATCGACATAGCCCTTCCGCGTTTGCAGCACCACGCAGATTAGCATCACGATAACGAGCCACGCATACATGGCAGCCTCGAACGGTGTCGCAAAGAGGTGCGGCATTTCGCTGGCATCGCTGTGAACCCACGCGACCTGTCGAGCTATAAATTGATAGAAGAGAATTGCCAGCATGCCAAATGAAAGCAGCGCGAAGCCAATCTTGTAAATCTTTGCGTTTTCCGCCTCCAAGCGCTCATCCCTAGGGCCGGCATATTCACGCCACTTTTGCACGATTTTCAGATCTTCAAATTTCATAGCGAACTCCTAAAGAGCGTTAGGGTCGGCGTCGATTTCGTCTTCCCAAAACAAGTCGTTCAACGTAACGCGCAGCGCTTTACAGATTGCCACGCACAAATTGAGCGTGGGGTTGTAGCCGCCCGCCTCGATCAGACCGATGGTCTGGCGCGTAACGCCCACGGCCTCGGCTAAGTCAGCTTGCGAAAGGCCAGCAGCCGCACGCGCCGCCTTCATGCGTAGGTTCTTTTTGCCCGGCATGGAGCTCCCTTCGTAAATGTGGACAAATATCCGTTGCAACATGACAGAAATATATTGCATCCATCAGAAGATGTCAACTATATCTGTCTTTATGGAAATCATGTTCGTCATTGCGCGCACGATGCCCCACTGCACCCGAAACCGCGCGAGGCGCTGGCCCTGCTCATCGAGCACCAAAAAGGGCTGGCCCCGATAACTCGGAGCCAGCCCTGAGTCGCCTGACGTGAGAATCGCGGCGTTATTTGAGCTTCAGTGCCTCCATCATAGGCACGGCGGCATCCCAGTCGATCTTCCAGCCGATCGACACGCGGACGGTCTCGCCCGTCGCGGGAGCCGTCGCAAACAGTGTATGGCCGTTGTCGGGACCGGTAAAGCGCAGCCACGTTATGCCGTTGTACTCGACCTGGTCGGTTGTTGTCTCCTTGCCTTCGTAGACCTGCTCTAGGCTTGCAACCTCTTCCTCCGGCGAGCGCGGGAAGATACTGATGTTCAGGCGTCCTCCAGTCTCGTCGTGGAAGAAGTTTGCCTTTTCGCGCTCTTCGTCGGACGAATCCAGCGTGTACCCATCGGCGGCCTCGATGCTGTACGATGCGCAGTCGACGCCCGTTAAATCTGCCTTCTCGCCAGAATCGGCCACGCCGCCGGCCGCCTTGAACTCCTTGGTCTCGCATCCCGTGGTGTCAAAGTGCATGGCCTCATGATTCTTGGCGGGGGCGTAAGCGTCTACGAACTCGACAGTGATGGGCCCGTAGTACGCCGTCTTGGGCGCCCAGAAATACACATACTCAACGGTCTCGCCCGGACCGATATCTGGCCTCTCGGAAAGGTCAATTCCCTTGTGCAGATCATCGGGAGCCTCGCTTGCAACGTAGTCGAGCACGGCCGCCTTGCCGGAAGTAAACAACGGGTCGCCTGCCTCAAGATCGCCCTGGGCAGCATGCACGTTAAAGGAGCTAAACGTCCTGTTCTTTTCATTGTTGTTGGTGATCTTGACGTGCAGGTAAAAGCCGTCCTGCAGCTTAACGTCGCCGCGATAGAACGTACCGTGGGCTACCGACTCGTAGGTTATGCCAGCCACCTCGACCGTCTGCGACTCATAGGCCTTGGCCTTCTTCTCTACGGGAGCACTGCCGCCCGAACTGCCAGCCGAGCCGCTTGGAGCACCACCGCCACAGCCGGCCACCGAACACGCCAGCACGGCCGAAAGCATCACGGTGGGAATTCCTAACAGCAGCTTTTTCGTCATGGGCTTCATCATCCTCACCGCTCCTTTCGGCTTGCAGCTCATCCGCTGCCCGAGGCTTTCGTCGGCCCCGTGGCATCGGCTTCCACTATGAGCGTATGACGAAACGCGGCACAGGCGAAGTGACCCGTGGCCCAAATAACGCCCCG
>CAKUHK010000071.1:0-11410 GCA_934655965.1 uncultured Collinsella sp. | reverse complement strand
GACTTGCCAAAGACGCCGCCGTCGACCGGCTGGTTGCCGTCCTCCAGGTAGGACTCGATCATAAAGCCCTTGACCAGCTTGGAGATGGACTCGTTGCGGCGGCAGCTGTCGAGAACCTCTTTGCAAATGCGGTACTGCTCCAGCGGACGCTTGCCCGAGTTGTCGTGGTTGCAGTCAATGACCGCCGCCGGGTTGGCATAGCCGGCGTGCTCGGTGTAGCGCTCGGCCAGACGCTCGAGGTGCTCGTAGTGGTAGTTGGGGTAGGTGCGCCCATCGAGGCCGATGTAGCCGCGCATGACGGCGTGCGCGAGCGGGTTGCCGTCGCACTCGACCTCCCAGTTGCGGAAGATAAAGCTCTGATGCGCCTGGGCAGCATAGATAGAGTTGAGCATAACCGTGGTGGAGCCGGCGGTGGGGTTCTTCATGCCAACGGGCACCGAGATACCGCTCGATACCAGACGATGCTCCTGGTTCTCGACCGAGCGCGCGCCCACGGCAACATAACTCAGCAGGTCGACGAGGTACTGGTAGTTGGACGGGTAGAGCATCTCGTCGGCGGTGAAGAAGCCCGTCTCCTCGATCACACGCAGGTGCATGTGGCGGATGGCCTTGACACCCTCGAGCAGATCGTCCGGTGCCTCGGGATTGGGGTTGTGCAGCAGGCCCTTGTAGCCGGTGCCCTTGGTGCGCGGCTTGTTGGTGTAGACGCGCGGAATGATGATGAGCTTGTCCTTGACCTCCTCGGCGGTCTTAGCCAGGCGGTTCATATACTCGAGGACCGAGTCCTCGCGGTCGGCCGAGCACGGGCCGATGATGAGCACCTTGCGCGCGTCCTCGCCGGTAAAGACCTTGGCGACCTCGGCGTCGAATGCCTGCTTCTTAGCGGTAAGTTCGGCAGAAAGCGGCATTTCCTCGCGGATCTCCATGGGGATCGGCAACCTACGTTTGAATTCCATGGCCATGCGGGGCCTCCTTAATCTATAGAGAGCAATGAGCGTATTGTCGAGTGTTCGGCATTATCCGCTGTCGCACGCTAAAGTGCAAGCAAAACCTGCCGAAAAGGGATAGGTTTATTTTGATCGGTTTTATCTGGGCAAACGACGACGTTCGCCTAAGGGGGACAGCTTTCCTGCCGCCGGAACGTCCGGCCTCAGACTCTTTCGAGACCCCGTGGACAAAAAATGCCAAATATGAGTACTGTTGCTGTAGCGGTAACATATCGTCCTTATGAGATAATAGACATACTAGTAAATATGTTCATTAACGTTAGAGCATATTGGTCCGTCGAAGGACGTTTTGATCAGTTTAGAGGCGTATGAAAGCCCTAAGAGGCCCATCTGAGGCAGTTTTCGCTGCCACTAAAAAGGTAACAGTACTCATATTTGCCGTTTTTTGACCACGGGGTCTCGAAAAGTCCGCCAGTCGGGTTTCAAACAGGTCGCGCGAAGGCCACGGGACACAAAAACGGGGGCGCAGACATTCCTGCGTCCCCGTTCGAGAGCATATAAAGCCGATCGGCGTTGGTCCTACGCCGCTTCGTCGAACTGCGAGTTGTACAGGTCGGCGTAGAAGCCGCCCTGGGCGAGTAGCTCGTCGTGCGTGCCCTTTTCGACGATGTCGCCGTCGCGAATTACCAAGATCACGTCGGCGTTGCGGATCGTGGACAGGCGGTGCGCGATGACAAAGCTCGTGCGGCCCTGCATCAGCGCGTCCATGGCGCGCTGGATGAGCTCCTCGGTGCGGGTATCGACGTTGGATGTCGCCTCGTCCAGAATGAGCGCCGGGCGGTCGGCCAAAATGGCACGGGCAATGGTCACGAGCTGGCGCTGACCCTGCGACAGGTTAGTGCCCTCCTCGTTGATCATAAAGTCGTAGCCGCCGGCGAGCGTATGGATAAAGTGATCGCAGCGTGCGGCGCGTGCAGCGGCCTCGACCTCGGCATCGCTCGCATCGGGGCGTCCGTAGCGGATGTTCTCGCGGATGGTGCCGTTAAACAGCCAGGTATCCTGCAGCACCATGGCAAACTCGCCGCGCAGTGCCGCGCGGTCCCAGTCGCGAACGTCGACGCCCTCGACACGCAGCGAACCGTCGTCCACGTCATAGAAGCGCTGCAGCAGCTTGATGAGCGTGGTCTTGCCGGCGCCGGTGGGGCCGACGATGGCGATGGTCTGGCCGGGTTGCGCCTCGCAGCTAAAGTCGTGGATGATGGTCTTGTCGGGTGTGTAGCCAAACTTGACGTGATTAAACTCCACATGGCCGGGGCGCTTCTCGGGAATCTGCGCGTCGGCTTTCTGCTCCTCCTCGGGCGCGGCCAGGAACTCAAAGACGCGCTCGGTGGCGGCGGCCATTGACTGCATCGTGTTGCTCACGTTGCCCAGCTGCTGTACGGGTTGCGTAAAGTTGCGAACGTACTGGATAAAGCTCTGGATGTCGCCAGGCGTGGCATTGCCGGTCAGCGCGAGCTGCGCGCCCACCACGACAACGCCCACGTAGCCCATGTTGCCCACCAGGCTCATGAGCGGCATCATCAGGCCCGACAGGAACTGCGAGCGCCAGCCACTAATAAACAGGCGGTCGTTTTGGCGGTCGAACTCCTCGATCGAGGCCTCGGCGCGGTCGAACACCTGAATGACGTTCTGGCCGGCAAAGTCCTCCTCGATAATGCCGTTGACGGTGCCCAGGACCTGCTGCTGCTCGCGGAAGTACGGCTGCGAGAAGTGAATCATCACGGCCATGATCACGGCGGCGACGGGCAGCGTGACCACGACGACGCCGGTGAGCGGCAGACTGATGGAGAGCATCATCACGAGCACGCCCACGATCTGCGTGATCGAGGTGATGAGCTGCGTCACGGACTGGTTGAGGCTCTGGCCGAGCGTGTCGACGTCGTTAGTGATGCGGCTGAGCACGTCGCCCTTGCTGTGGCCGTTGAAGTAGCTCATCGGCACGACGGCGATCTTGGCGGCGATTTCCTTGCGCATGCGGTAGCAGATCTTTTGCGTGACGCCGGTCATGAGCCAGCCCTGGATCAGGCTGCAGGCAGAGCTTGCCAGGTACAGGCAGAGCAAAAAGCCGAGTGTCTTGGCGATCCAATCAAAGTCGACATCGCCGGTGCCGTTGACCTTGGCAACCAGGCCCTCGAACAGCTTGGTTGTAACCTGGCCGAGCACCTTGGGCCCCACAATGTTAAAGATGACCGAGCACACGGCAAAGGCGACGGCGGCAAACACGGCAATCTTGTGCTGGCCGATATAGCCGAGCAGCTGCCTCATGGTGCCCTTGAAGTCCTTGGCCTTTTCGCCGCGACGCATGCCGCCCATGCGGCCCATGGGACCGCGCTGGCGGGTGGGCTTGGGAATCTGGGTCTTGGTCTCGTCTGCCATTAGCGCTCGCCTCCTTCCATAACGGCTGCAATTTCTTCTTGGGTGAGCCCCAGCTCCTCGGCGGAAAGCTGCGACTGTGCGATCTCCAGGTATGCCGGGCAGTTGTGCAGCAGCTCCTCGTGCGTGCCGGTGCCCACCACGTGGCCGTCGTCGAGCACGATAATTTGGTCGGCGTGCATGATGGTCGCGATGCGCTGGGCCACGACCACGAGCGCGGCGTCGGTGACGTTTTTGGCGAGCTCCTCGCGCAGGCGAGCGTCGGTCTTGTAGTCGAGCGCGCTAAACGAATCGTCGAACACCACGACCTCGGGCTTTTTGGCCAACGCGCGTGCGATTGCCAAGCGCTGGCGCTGGCCGCCCGAAACATTGGAGCCGCCCTGGCTGATGGGGGAGTCGTAGCCGTCCTCGCGTTCGGCGATAAAGTCCTCGGCCTGGGCGATGCGCGCGGCCTTGTGCATGTCCTCGTCGCTCACCATGTCGCCGGCAAACTTGAGGTTACTCTCGACGGTGCCCGAGAACAGGCGGCCCTGCTGCGGAATATAGCCAATGCGGCGGCGCAGCTCGGAGAGGGTCATGTCGCGCACGTCGATGCCGTCGAGCGAAATGCTGCCGCCGGTGACGTCGTACAGGCGCGGGATCAGCTGCACGAGCGTGGACTTGCCGGAGCCCGTGGAGCCGATGATGCCAAGCATCTGACCGGCGTGCGTGGTGAAGTTCACGCCGCTGATCACATCGGCGCGGGCATCGGGGTACTGGAAGCTCACGTCGCGGAAGCACAGCTCACCGCGCGGTGCGCTGGATGCGGGTAGCTTGGGCGAGGCGGGGTCGTTGATGCTGGTGGGGCAGGTGATAACCTCCTCCACGCGCTCGGCGGCAACCTCGGCGCGGGGCAGAATGACCGAAACCATGGTGAGGATCATAAACGCCATGACGATCTGCATGGTGTAGGAGATAAACGCCATCATGTTGCCGACCTGCATCACGCCGTCGGACACGCCCTGCGCGCCAAACCACACGATAAGCACGGTGGCGCAGTTCATGACGAGCATCATGAGCGGCATCATAAAGCTCATGGCGCGGTTGGTGTAGAGCTGCGTGGTCATCAGATCGAGCGATGCCGCGTCAAAACGCTTGAGCTCATGCTCCTCGCGGTTGAACGAACGGATGGGCATAAGGCCATCGAGCAGCTCGCGGGCGGTAAGGTTCACGCGGTCCACAAAGCCCTGCATCTTTTTGAACTTGGGCATGGTGAGGCCCATGAGCACGCCGACGACGGCCGAAACCGCGATGATGGCCACGGCGATGGTCCACTCCAAGCCGGTGTGGTTGGCCAGGACGCGCATGACGGCGACGATGCCCATGACGGGCGCCATGAGGCACATGCGGATAAACAGGGTCGCAGCCATCTGAATCTGCTGGATATCGTTGGTGCAGCGGGTGATGAGCGAGGCCTGGCTAAACTTGCCCACTTCGGCAGGGGAGAAGTGCATGACCTTGTTGAAGGTCTCGCGGCGCAGGTCGCGGGCGATGGAGCAGGCGGTGCGCGATGCCACGGCGCCGGTCAGGATGGTGGCGACGAGCGACACCAGGCACAGGCCGAACATCGTGGTCGCCATGTGGCTCAGGTAGGCATTCTGCACGTCGGCGGGGTCGATGCCCTGCGCCTTGTACTCATCCTGCACGTAGGTCACGGCGCGCTGGGTCACGATGGAGCCCGACATGGAGCCCATCTTGTCGGCCATCTCGTTGGCGCCGTCGACAAGCTTGCTCTGGTCAATCAGACCGCCCTCGATGCCCAGGCGCAGGCTCGCCATGGTGATCTTGCCGCCGTCGGCGTCGATCTGTGCCTGCATCTCTTGTGCGGCCTCTGCCTTTTGCTGCATCTCGGCGAGTTGCTCGGGCGTCATGGCCGCCATCTGCTCGGGGGAGGGCATGGTCTGTTGGGCGCCATCGCCGGTCTCGCTCGTGCCGGTCATGTCTCCCATGGAATCGGCGTCGATGCCCTGGTTGAGGGAGAGGACGACGGTTTCGGGCAGGCTCATGATGTCGGCGAGCTTGCTGCCGTCGGCACGCTCGTCCTCGGTGCCCTGGTACGTGCGGATGCCATTCTGGTCCGTTTTGCCAAACGCGGCCTCCACGGTCTTGGCGTCCTTGGGGCTCATAAAGAGCTCAAGGTCGTCGAGCGATTCGGCGCGAATGGTGTCGGGCACGGGCGAAGCGATGCCTCCCTGCTGCACACCCACGTCGACGATGTCGCTCATATACGTGGGCAACGCCAGGTCGGCGTTACAGCTGATCACGATAAGCACGATAGCCGCAAGCAGTGCCAGCACATGCTTCTTAAAGAGCTTGAGAATCCTCACTCGGCATCTCTCCTTTCTTGGTTGTGGTCAATGATCTGGTTGGTGCGTCGAAGCAGGCGCACCAACTCGTTGGTATCTTCTTCGCCGAGCTGCTTGAGGAATGCCGCGGCGCGGTCCTCAAACTCTCGGCGCCTGATTTCAAGGTCTTGACGACCCTTTTCGGTCACGGTCACATGTACGCGACGGCGGTCGGTCTTTGAGTGCTCGCGTTCGACCCAACCCTTGGCCTCGAGGGCGCGCAGGATATTGGCGATGCGAGCGCTCGAGACCCATGCCTTGTCGGCAAGTTCGCTCGGCGTGAGCGAGCCGCCGGCGAGCAAAAGGGCGCGCATAACGGCCATCTCGCCGCTCAAAGCCTGGTCCGTAAAGCGCGAAACGCGCTGGTGCAGGCTGCCAAACTCGAGAAAGAGCTGGCGTCCAAGCTCGTGGAAATCGGTACCTTCCACTGAAAACCCCTAACACTAGAAACTATTTTCGGTGAAAGATGATACCCCTACACGTGCGCCATAATCGATAGATTTCTAGGCATGTCTCAAAAATCTACTGGAGGCTGTGCGATATAAAGGTCGTATAAACAATTCAATTATTTCAATTACTGAAACGTTTCAAAGAACTATCATGCACGCGGTTAGGCGAGGGGTTGTCACCACCATGACGACTGGGACTCATTTATCGCCACGTGCGATGCTCCAACTTCCCGCAAGGAGACACCAAAATAAAGGGGGTTGGAGTCATGGCATTTGACTTCACGGGTAAAACCGCGATCGTTACCGGCGGCACTCAGGGCATTGGCCTCGAGATCGCCAAGGGTATCGTGGAGGGCGGCGGACACGTCGCGCTCATCGCAAGGAATGCTGCCAAGGGCGAGGCCGCGGTGGCCGAGCTCGGCGAGGGCAACAAGTTCTACCAGCTCGACGTTGCCGATGCGCCCAAGGCGCGCGAGACCGTCGAGCAGATTTTCACGGATCTGCCCCAAACGAACATCCTGATCAACTGCGCCGGCGTCATTAGCACCAAGAAATTCGACGAGATTGACGACACCGAGTGGCGTCGCACCATCGACATCAACCTCAACGGTACCTTTACCATGATGAACGCCGTGTACCCGCACTTTAAGGCGGCCCATGCCGGCACCATCGTCAACGTGAGCTCCGTGGCCGGCAAGATCGGCGGCGGCCTGCTCGGCACCGCGGCCTACGCCAGCTCCAAGGCCGGCGTCAACGGCCTGACCAAGGCAGTTGCCAAGGAGGGCGGCAAGTTCGGCATCCGCTGCAACGCCGTGTGCCCGTCGCTCACGCTCACCGATATGACCTCGATCCTCTCGGACGAAAACTCCCAGCGCATCATCAACGGTATCCCTCTGGGCCGCGCCGCCCAGGCAAGCGAGCCTGCACAGATGGTGCTGTTCTTCGCTTCCGACCTCGCCAGCTTTGTGAACGGCGAGATCGGCGACTGCGATGGCGGCATCGTTCTGGACGGGTAATACCCCGCGGTAATAGTTCGGCGGCGGCCCCTGCGACTCGGGACCGTCGCCTTCTTTCTGATGTAGCCGCGTGCGACAACAACCCGCACGCATCAAAAGGAGATATATATGAGTGAATCAACCGCGGTGGAGGCGCCGGCGGCCAAGGAGCCGTTCTTTAAGATGTCCTCCATCCCGGGTGCCAATATTCTGGTGCCGCTTTTGTTGGGCTGCCTGCTCAACACGCTATTCCCCGACCTGTTCAAGACGCTCGGCAGCTTTACGCTCGGCATGACGCAGCAGGGTGCAAGCCCGCTCGTGGGTGCCTTCCTGCTCATCGTCGGAACGACGATTTCGTTTAAGAGCGCCCCCGCCGCTGCTGCCCGCGGTGCCATCATCATCGCCATTAAGCAGATCGTGGTCATCGCTGTGTCGCTGCTCATTCTCTATGTGTTCAACGACAACCTGTTTGGCATCTCAGCCATGGTGATGCTGGCTGCCTGCACCGGCGCCAACAACGCCATGTACGCAGGCCTGATGGGCACCATGGGTAACGAGGCCGAGCGTGGCGCCGTTGCCATCACCACGCTGGTCGTCGGTCCTCCGGTCACGATGATCGTGCTCGGCGCCGCCGGTCAGGCACCGATTGGCTGGTCGCTCGTGGGCGCCATCCTGCCGATCGTCGTCGGCATTATCCTGGGCAACCTGTTTCCCAGCTTTAAGAAGATGATGGCTCCGGCGCTGTCCGCCATCATCGTGCTCGTCTTCTTTGCCATGGGTTCGACCATGACCTTCGGCCAGCTCATCAATGGCGGTCTCCCCGGCATCTTGCTTGGCGTGATCTGCTCGGTGGTCTTTGCCATCCCCGTTGTCGCGGTCGATAGGCTCACCGGCGGCACGGGCGTCGCAGGTGCGGCAATCTCGAGCTGCGCTGGCGCCAATGTTGCCACGCCTGCTGCCATGGCAAGCGTCAACGAGGCCATGTACGGCGGCGCGGTGCTCGCGACGGCGACGGCTCAGGTCGCAGCCTGCGCTATCGTGACGGCCATTCTCACCCCGCTGGTTACCAGCTGGTGCTACAAGCATTTTGAGGGTAAGCAGAGCAACGAGAAGACTGCGACCGACAAGGCTGCCGCTGCCGCGTAACGCCACGCGCGACAACTCAACGCACACAACAAGCCAACGTTTCAGGGCGGCCACGGGGTAATCCTCCGTGGCCGCCCTGCCGTCGCCAGAGTCTCTGAGTCACTTTACCCTGCTAAAGCTGGCATAACAGCTAGAGCGACAGGCGTATAAAGGCAAGGGGAAATATCAGACAATTCGGTGAACGGTATCTGCCCGCGCTCGCATTTCCTGCGGATTTGTCAAAAACGCTCTTATGTTATAAAAAAAGAAACATATAACAGCCCAGATGGAGAGGGTCGCTATGTTATCCTTCTCAAACGGGTGAAATCTTGGGTTTAGG
The DNA here is from genome assembly GCA_934655965.1 of uncultured Collinsella sp. Lineage (GTDB taxonomy): Bacteria > Actinomycetota > Coriobacteriia > Coriobacteriales > Coriobacteriaceae > Collinsella. The sequence continues at coordinate 2,737 of CAKUHK010000071.1, read as the reverse complement.
GTTGCAGCGCCAAGGTGGACAAACGTTTTTCCCTGTGTCAACACGTGGCGGAAAACGGAAGAAGCCGGTCGTGCAAGCCGAACATTCAAGAATTCAATAAGCAGCGGTGTGAGAGAGCGCCGCATTACACGTAACTAGGAGCGTGGTTACACAATGCAGGAGGCATGGGAAGGCTTCAAGGAAGGCATCTGGACGGGAGAGGTTGACGTCCGAGACTTCATCCAGAAGAACTACACCCCCTACGAGGGCGACGAGTCGTTCCTCGCCGGCCCGACCGAGCGTACCAAGGAGCTGTGGAGCGAGGTTCTCGACCTGCTGCTCAAGGAGCGCGAGCAGGGCGGCGTCCTCGATATGGACACCAAGACCGTCACGGGTATCGTGAGCCACCCCGCTGGCTACATCGATAACGCCCACCGCGAGAAGGAGACCATCGTCGGCCTCCAGACCGACAAGCCGCTCAAGCGCGCTCTGCACGTCAACGGCGGTATCCGCATCGCTTGCCAGGCTGCCAGCCAGCACGGCTATAAGATCGACGAGAACGTTGTCGAGCGCTACACCTTCGAGCGCAAGACCCACAATGCCGGCGTCTTCGATGTCTACACCCCCGAGATGCGTGCTTGCCGCTCGGCTCACATCATCACCGGTCTGCCCGATGGCTATGGCCGCGGCCGCATCATCGGCGACTACCGTCGTGTCGCCCTGTACGGTGTCGACTACCTGATCAAGGACAAGGAGGCCCAGAAGGCTTCCACCCCGACGGTCATGACCGCCGACAACATCCGCGATCGCGAGGAGCTGCAGGAGCAGATCCGTGCCCTCGGCGAGCTCAAGATGATGGCTGAGACCTATGGTTTCGACATCTCCAAGCCTGCTAACAACACGCAGGAGGCCATCCAGTGGATGTACTTCGCCTACCTCGCCTCCGTCAAGGAGCAGAACGGCGCCGCTATGTCCATCGGCCGTACCTCCACGTTCATCGACATCTACGCTGAGCGCGACCTTGCCAACGGCACCTTCACCGAGGAGCAGATCCAGGAGTTCGTGGATCACTTCATCATGAAGCTTCGCATGGTCAAGTTCGCCCGTACCCCCGAGTACCAGGCCTTGTTCACCGGCGACCCGCAGTGGGTCACCGAGTCCATCGGCGGCATGGGTGTCGACGGTCGTACGCTCGTTACCAAGATGAGCTACCGCTACCTGCACACGCTCGAGAACATGGGCACCAGCCCCGAGCCCAACATGACCGTTCTGTGGTCGACCCGCCTGCCCGAGAACTTCAAGAAGTTCTGCGCCAAGACGTCCGTCGCCAGCTCCTCGATCCAGTATGAGAACGACGACCTCATGCGCGTCTACCACGGCGACGACTACGGCATTGCCTGCTGCGTGTCCTCCATGCGCATCGGCAAGGAGATGCAGTTCTTCGGCGCTCGCGCCAACCTGGCCAAGTGCCTGCTGTACGCACTCAACGGCGGTGTTGACGAGGTCTCCAAGAAGCAGGTCGGCCCCAAGTACCGCGCCGTCGAGGGCGATACGCTCGATTACGACGACGTTGTGGCCAAGTACAACGACATGATGAAGTGGCTCGCTGGCGTCTACGTCAACTCTCTCAACATCATTCACTACATGCACGACAAGTACTGCTACGAGCGCATCCAGATGGCTCTGCACGACAAGCACGTGCATCGTTGGTTCGCTACGGGCATCGCTGGCCTTTCCGTCGTGGCTGACTCCCTGTCCGCCATCAAGTACGCCAAGGTCCACCCCGTCCGTGACGAGAACGGCATCATCGTCGACTTCGAGACCGAGGGCGAGTTCCCCAAGTACGGCAACGACGACGACCGCGTCGACCAGATCGCTCACGACGTTGTGCACCAGTTCATGGAGTACATCCGCATGAACGACACCTACCGCAACTCCGTGCCCACGACTTCGGTTCTGACCATTACCTCCAACGTCGTGTACGGCAAGAAGACCGGCTCCACGCCTGACGGCCGTAAGGCTGGCCAGCCGTTCGCCCCGGGTGCTAACCCCATGCACAAGCGCGATAGCCACGGCGCCATCGCTTCGCTGTCTTCGGTTTCCAAGCTCCCGTTCCGCGATGCTCAGGACGGCATCTCCAACACCTTCTCCATCATCCCGGGCGCGCTCGGCAAGGAGGACCAGGTATTCTTTGGCGATATCGACCTTGATCAGCTGGGCGAGTAACTATTGTTAGTGCTATACTAACAATAACGATTACTGATTAGAGCGCCGGTTCCGGCCGGCGCCTATCAATCGAAGGAGACACATCATGAAGGTTTCTGAAGTTCCCGAGACTCAGGCCGATAACCTGGTCCACATGCTCGACGCTTACGCCGAGAAGGGTGGCCACCACCTGAACATCAACGTCTTCAACCGTGAGACGCTGCTCGACGCTCAGGCTCACCCCGAGAAGTACCCGCAGCTGACCATTCGCGTTTCCGGCTATGCCGTGAACTTCCACACGCTCACCAAGGAGCAGCAGGACGAGGTCATTTCGCGTACCTTCCACAACAAGTTCTAAAGGGTTCAACTCCTGCAGGATTGCTGGGGCCGGATTTGGGTTATTTTCCAAAACGTCCTCGGACATGCGAGAAGCCCCCGCTGCGCACTACGTGCGGCGGGGGTTCCTCGCGTCCTGCTGGATGTTTTGGAAAATAACCCAAATCCGGCCAGGCGGGGTCCTTCGGAGTCACCCTTTAGGCGGAACTCACCTACT
>CAKUHK010000070.1:0-11646 GCA_934655965.1 uncultured Collinsella sp. | reverse complement strand
TCGGGCAGGTTGTCGACGGTGCCGCCGTATTCGGTCGATTCACTCGAGGAGTTACCCGTAGTAAAGCCGGCGTTGGCACCAAAGCACAGGCCGCCAAACAACTCGTGCTTTGCGAGCTTCGCGCCCATGACAACGCTGCCGTTCAGCGTAAAGCCGTACTCAAACTCCTGTTCCTCGCCGTCCTCGACTTCGATGGTCTGCTCAATGCTCGCCCCCGACTGCGCGACAGCACCGTTAAACCCATCGTGCGTGTAGGCGCGCGTCACGCCAGGCTTGCCCAGACCAAAGGAATCTTGCACGGGAGCCGTGCCGTTGAGCGCCGTGTAATAGCTGTCGGGTTCTCCCGACCGGTTGGTCAAAAAGTAGCTGAGCGGCGTCATATTGTGCTGTTTGGCAATGCGGTCATAGGCATCGACATTAACGACCGAGGTCTGCGCGCCGAGCGACACGGGCGCCGCCATCACGCCCTTGCCACCAGTTTCCTCATTTTCGATCTCGTACTCGTAATAGACCATCGGAATCGTGTAGAGCACGGCCTTGTCGCCTTCGCCGGCATGCGACTCATAACTTACGCTGGCGCTCACTGTACGCTCGCTCCGGTAGTCATAGCATCCCTCGGCGGCAAAATCGACTGAAGCATTAATCGCGACCAGGGGCGGACCGGTCTGCACCTCGACGGCAACGCCCAACTCGGCGCCAATGGTATAGCCCTGGGATGTCCCCGTGCCCTTTCCCTCGCCGTATGACGTGCCGCCCAACACCAGATAGCCGTATGCCTGCTCCAGATCCTCAACATAGGGCGCATCCTGCAGCACAGCGAGCACGCGCGGGTTGGTATAGACCTTGTAGCGGTCCTTGTACGTGATCTTGACGCTGTCATTGTCGACATCGGGCAGCGCGAGCGAGATAAATGTGCCGTAGGTAGTGCCGCGACGGTTGCTCTCGCTAATCACCTGCTCCTCGCCGCGGCGCACCCTTCCGTTCTCGTCGAGCGAAAGATGCGAGGCGGTCATCCAATAGTAGTCATCGTTCTTGCGCAGGTCCTCGTCGCGGTGCTTGCCCACCACGGCGATAAAGCTCTCGTTATAGCGGTCCGAACCCGAGACGCTGCCCGCCTTGACGTCGCTGATCCACACCTGCTCTATACCCTTGTGGTCATGCTTGTTGCTGCTGTTGTATTGCTGACCGCTCATGCTCATGGTTCCGACCATGGACCCCAAGCCCTGGGCCCCGCCCTGCGCCGTGTTGCAGGCAAAGTCGCGGAACACATCGCCGCCCACGAGCACCTCGTCGACCGCCGGCTGCTCGGACAGGCCGTCAAGGTTGGCAGTGGCAAGGGCAATAGGCGCCAAGGTGCACGGATAGCGCTGATCCTGAGCGCTATCCTTCCATGCGCTGTTGGGCACATGCATCAGCCCATAGGAGGCGAGGAGCCCGTCTCTGTATTCCTTGCAATCGGAAAGTTTGAACTCGCCAGACTCCGAGTCAAAATACGCGTAGCGGTACAGCGCGCCGTACAGCCCCTTGCTGCCGTCAGAAGCGCCGTAATCAAAAGCGCTGCGTTGCCAGTCATAGCCCGCAAGAATAAGGCCCGTGACGGTTTCACCCGTCTTCTTTCCTTCTTCATCGTAGGCGGCAAACGTGCCGAATGTCGCATTCGCGGCGACCATGGTCTTGCCGTTCGCGGAGAGGGAGATTGCGCCCGCGTCGCCCAGAGCATCGACATGGACGAGCGCACCCTTGGATGCATCCCACGAAAACAGCTCGCAATGCGTCGACTTATCAATATTCTTCTTGCCGTAGGGTGCCGATACCACGATGGCGAGGTCATCGCAAAAATCGCGGTCGAGGTCTCCGGCAGCCAGCGAAACGACAGGAGCTGACTGCAGCTGCGTCCAGGAGTCGTTCCCGCCCTTGTTGTGCGTGGTGTAGTCCGCGGCGTTACCGGCATCGATTTTGACGACGCTTTGCTTCCAGTTGCCGCCCTCCAAGTCATACATGTCGACTACAGCCTTGCGCACGCCGTTCTCGTCGACATAGCAGCCCGCGTAGACAAAAAGCTCGTCGACGCCGTCGCCATCGACATCGCCCGCCTCGACATCAAAGACGGCGTCGTGCTCTTGTAGGTAGCCGGCGTTCAGATACTTAAAACGGCCTCCGTCCATCATATTGGTGTTGACCGTCACCGGCAGGCGTGTATCGAGAGTGCGCGTGCGCCCGTTGCTAAACGAATAGAGGACCAGCTCAACCTTTCCGGCGTACGACTTGCCGCCGATCGTCGTGGAAGAACTGTCGCCGTAGGCACGAAGCTCGGCAACGCGGCTCTTTTTGCCCGTACTGGCATCGCTGCAGAACTCAACACTCGTGGCGTGAATGCCCGAGAAACCGTTGTTGTCGTTGGCGAGTACTGTTGAGGACCCATTGTTGCTTAGGTACGACCAGTCACCGCCACCGTAGTCGCTATGCTTGTAGAGATCGCTGTTCGTATCGAAATTGTTGACGTTTTGCCAGAACTTTGCGGCGCCCCACACACTTCCATAGCCATCGGTAAGTTTGCTGCTGCCGCCAATGTCGCCGCGCTCGACGTTCTCGAGCTTGTCGCGCAGAGTGTAGCGATTGCCATGGCTACCGTTAGCTGCCATATAGACCTCGCCGCGCGTGGCAAACGTCGTGGGAGTACTGGTGGAATAGGGGCCAACGGTATCGGCCGGAATGTCCTCGCTCGTGCCCAGGCCCAGGTCGCTATAGTCCTGCTCGGTCATATCGGTGATCTCAGGCGCGTCGGCCGCCTGGGCAGTCTGGGGTGTGGCCGTGAAGCAGGCGACACTCGTGGCGATCAACGCAGCAAGCGCCGCCGTCCCAACAAGCGGGATTTTCGACAACCGACGAATGTGGGGGTATGGAACGTGCATGGGAGACCTCGCTTTACTCGAGTGGAGTCGGCTCATTTCCACGAATAGTACGCCCGATGCCCAATTCCACGTGTCTCATTTCCGCCAACGGCGTGTCTCATTTTTGAAAAGCAGCTGTGTCGGAAAACCTTGTCCCAGCTCAAAGGCCATTTCTGGGATGTACTTTCCGTCGAGTGCCTCATCGGGAAACTGCATCCCATTTCAAGCGTCGATTCTGGGACACACTTTCCCCTTAGACCCTCAACCGGAAACCGCATCCCACTTTGAGCGCAAATTCCGGGATGCATTTTCCGCTTGAGCCTCATTGGGAAACGGCGTCCCACTTTGAGGACTGATTGTGGGATGCATTTTCCGGTTTTGCTCTCATTGGGAAAATGCATCCCGTTTCTTGACCGAATAATGGGACGCAATTTCCCGTTGGAGCGCCTTTGGGAAAGTGTGTCCCACTTCGAACGCCCAGAGTGGGACGCACTTTCCGCAAAGCACCTCAACGGGAAACTACGTCCCATTCCAAAGGCAAATTCCGGGATGCATTTTCCGAAAGCCTGCCCATCCGGAAAGCCCGTCCCACTCTGGACATATTGGGGCATGGAATTATCAGCTCCGCCACCCGTTAGGCCCAGATTCTGCAATGAGGCGCCCGCCCGTCGGCGGTATATAAGGTTCATCGCGAGTTCCGCACGAGCCGGAGAGCACTTAATGTGCTCTCCGTGCGAGCAGGACTGTCCGAGCAGGGAACCTTATATACCGCCGACGGGCGGGCGAAACATCAGAAGATGGACCTAGCACTCCGCTTTCATGGCGTTGTAACCGATCAGCACGGTCCACACATACGCGCAGGTCTTTGGGATCATGAGCATGCCGATAGCTGGGACAACCTCGGCCCACAGGACCACGGGAATGTAGAAGCCAAAGCTCAGCACGATGGTGAGCCACATCCAGCGGAAGGCCTCGTCGTTGTTCTGCTTGGTACTGCGGTAGAACAGCACGATGACCATCAGGCCCATGATGGCAAACGGGATGTTGCGCAGGATGCCCCACGTAAGCGGGGTCTGGTTAGTGAGCCACTGGTTTTGCGGCAGCATGCACAGCGCGACGCGCATGGCGGCTAGCGCAAAGATCGCGGCGGTCGTTCCGACGTGATTCTTAACCTGGTAGCGCTCGCGCCACACGTAGTAGAGCAGCACATAAAAGACGGTCATGGTAATCGAGGTAATCCACTTGCCCAGGCCCAGCTGCACGGCATAAGCATCAAAGCCGGTCGTGCAGAGCGCCAGTGCGCGGGACACCAGGTGGAACGAATCGCCGGCGCCCAGCACGACCGCCATCCAGCCGAACAACTGGAACTGGCGGTTGCCCTTGCTGCCGCGAATCATGCGGACACCGATGGTGATGACCGTCACCAGATACACGATGTCGAATAGCGTTTCGAAAATAGCACGCATATATAAGTCTCCTCAGTTGAATGATTGCAAAAGAACGGTCTGGCCTCTTGGCGCCAGGCACCACCTCCTTAACGTGAACGCTGTTCACTTTCTGCCCGTAAAAATCCCCGCTTTACGCGGGGACCGTTAGTAGAGCGTTCGACGCGTGATCTCGAGTACGGCGCTCGGATCAAAGTCTTGACGAATCACGGCAGAGAGCATGAGCGAGAACAGGACCTCGGCAAATTGCTCGGCAGTAAACTGCTCCGTAAAGGCACCGGCGCGCACCCGCGGATCGCGCTTGAGCACCACGCAAAGCTGGTCGAGGATGTGCTGCCAGGCATGATGCATCCGACGCTTGCCGTCCGCGGCGTCCTGCTGCATAAAACTCAGCGAATGGTGCGTAAAGAAGCCTGGGTACTTTTGGCAGCCGTGCTCCATCTGGCGATACATCCACTGGATGCACGCGAGCGTATCGTCCAAGATCGCCTCGTCATCGGGGTGATGGAAAATATCGCCCCAGACGCTTGCCACCGTTGCGCCGACCAGCGCTGTCTTAGAATCGAAGTAGTTGTAGATGCATCCGACCGACACGCCGCAGGCCGCGGCAACCGAACGGATGTTGACGCCGGTCCATCCGTTTTCCTGGATGAGCTTACGACTCGTCTTGAGGATTTCCTCCTTAGACGTCGCTGTGTTATTCATGCCCTCACCTCCAATGTGAACACTGTTCATTTTTCCACGGCGCGTTCCATTGTCAAGAAAAAAGCCTCGAGAATCTCGAGGCTTTCACGTTTGTACGGTCGAACGCGCGGCACCGCAAGTGGCGGTCTACTCGCCCAACACGGCCTTTTTGGCGGCTGCAGCCATGTTGTCCAGATCCTCCTTGGTGGGGTGATCCTTTGCGGCAACCCAGTTGTCGAGCAGCATCTTAAAGCGGGCATTGTCGGGATCTTGCTCGAGCATGGCCTCGTAGCGCTGCTTGACCGCGGGACCCATCTTGCCCTGGCACATGGCCCAACCCGCAAGCTCGGCGTCATCGGCCAAATTGGAGGTCACGCGATCGATAATCTGCTGAAAATAGCTCTGGTCGGCACCAAAGCCGCAGGTACCAAAGAGGAAAACGCGCTTGCCGTGCAAGGCAGAGAGCAACGCCGCGACCGAAGGCGTGCATGCGCCCTTGTCGCACCAAAAACCGACGAGCACCGTGTCGGCCGCGCAGGCACCCTGCGCCTCGCGCGCAACCTGATCTGCGTCCGCATCGTCACTCAACGCCGCGGCATGGACAAACTCAACGCCCGCAGCCTGCAGAGCGCGCTTGATCGCGCCCGAAACCATCCTGGTATTACCGCTCTTGCTGTTAACCACCAAAGAGCACGTCATAGTCACGTTGCCTCGTTTCCCCCAAAACTAAAGCCACTAATGCAATTTATTAGATGAATATCTTAGTACTAACGTGACAGATGTAAACCACCGTCTGTCGATTGATTAATTTGCCCCACGGGCTTGCTCACTGGGCGAATTGGCTGCGGTAGAGCTCGGCGTAGAAGCCGTCTGCCGCCAGCAGCTCGTCGTGTGTGCCCCGCTCGATAATCTGGCCGTCGTGCATGACCAGGATGCAATCGGCGTTGCGAATCGTCGACAGGCGGTGTGCCACGACAAAGCTCGTGCGGCCAGCCATGAGCTCGTCGAATGCCGCCTGCACCTGCAGCTCGGTGCGGGTATCGATACTCGAGGTCGCCTCGTCCAGCAGCAAGATAGCCGGGTCGGTAAGCATGACGCGCGCGATGCACAGCAGCTGTTTTTGACCCTGGCTAAACGTGCCGCCGTCCTCGCCGATGACCGTATCGTAGCCGCCTGGCAGCTGCACGATAAACTTGTGCGCATGCGCGCGCTTGGCAGCCTCGATAACCTGCTCGCGCGTGGCATCCGGGCAACCGTAAGCGATGTTTTCCGCCACCGTGCCCTCAAACAGCCACGTATCCTGCAGCACCATGCCAAAGGCGCGGCGCAGGCTCGCGCGCGTGTAGTCACGCGAAGACCGGCCATCGACCATGATGCGTCCGGCATCAATATCGTAAAAACGCAGCAGCAGGTTGATGAGCGTTGTCTTGCCGCAGCCCGTGGGGCCGACCAGGGCAAAGCGCATGCCGGGTTTGGCCTCGATGCAGATATCCTGCAGCAGCTTGCGATCGGGCACATAACTAAAGTCCACGTGCTCAAAGGTCACCTCGCCACGCGGGGCGGCAAGTTCCACGGCGCCCGTCGCATCGGGCTCCTGCTCGCGCGCGTCGAGCAGCGCAAACATGCGGCGTGCCGAGGCGTACGCCGTCTGGATCTGCGTGATGACGTTGGTGACCTCGTTGAACGGCTTGGTGTACTGGTTGGCGTAGGACAGGAAGATCTGCACGCCGCCCACCGTGAGCGCCGCGGGCACGCCCGTGATCACGCCCACGCAGCCAATCACGGCCACCACGGCATAGATGATGTTATTGATAAAGCGCGTGCCGGGGTTGGAGAGCGAACCCATAAACTGCGCGCGCTCACCTGCCGTGTAGAGCTCGGCGTTGAGGGCATCGAAGCGCTGCTGCGCATTTGGTCCGTAGGCAAACGCATCCACAAGCTTTTGCTCGCCCACATACTCCTCGATATGGCCGCCGAGCTGACCCTGAATGCGCTGCTGAGCCGTAAAGCTCTTGTTGGAGAGCTTGGCGATGGCGCCGGCCGCAAAGATGGAGAGCGGCGTGACGAGCACCACCACGAGCGTCATGGTCAGGTTGATGGACAGCATAAACGCGAGCGTGCCCACGATAGTGATGACGCCGGTAAAGAGCTGGGTAAAGCCCTGCAGCAGGCCGTCGCCCACCTGGTCGACGTCGTTGACCACGCGGCTCATAAGGTCGCCGTGGGCGTGGCTGTCGATAAAGCTGAGCGGCATGCGGCTGAGCTTGTCGCTCGCCTCCACGCGCATGTCGCGCACCGTCTCGTAGGATAGGCGGTTGACGCAATAACCCTGCAGCCACTGGAAGGCCGCGGCACCCACCACGACCAGCGCAAGCTTGGTGACAAGCGGCAACAGCGCATCAAAGTCCACCCGTCCTGCGGCAACGATGAAGTCGATGCCTTCGCCGATGAGGATGGGCGTATAGAGTTGCAGAATCACCGAGATGGCGGCACTCACAAACGACGCCGTAAACGAAATGCGGTGCGGACGCACGTAGCCCATCAGGCGGCGGGTTACCGCGCCCACGGGATAGCGCTCAGGGTCGCCGGGCTGGCGTGGGCCGTCGCCCAGGTCGTTAAGGTTATCGTTGCCGGACACATTGGCCGTCATCGTGGCGACCGAGCCGGAAGAAGTATACGGATTCATCTAGCAGCCCTCCTCTGCGCAAGCGGATGCCGGGGCGGTTGGGGCGGACGCGGGACTTGGGGCGGGCACGGACGCCGCGCTCCCCTGCTGGCCCTCGAGCTCTTCGCGACGAAGCTGCGACTGGCAAATCTCGCGATAGAGCTGGCAGCCTGCGTACAGCTCATCGTGCGTGCCCAGGCCCGCGACCGAGCCGTGGTCGAGCACACAGATCATGTCGGCATCGCGCACGGTCGAGACGCGCTGGCTCACGATGACCGTGGTGAGCGGGAGCCAGCCCTCGGCGGCACCGCGCGCGCTGCGCTCGCGAATGGCGTGGCGAAGCGCCGCGTCGGTCTTAAAGTCGAGCGCCGAGGCGGAGTCGTCCATGATCAGAATCTGCGGCGAGCCCACCAGAGCGCGCGCAATAGTCAGGCGCTGGCGCTGGCCACCGCTAAAGTTCTTGCCGCCCGCCTCGACCGGGGCGTCGAGCCCCTGCGGCTTGTTGCGCACGAACTCGCTGGCCTGCGCTATGTCGAGCGCCGCCCAGAGCTCCTCGTCAGTCGCCGCCTCATCACGCCAGGTCAGGTTGCTACGGATCGTACCGCTCGCCAGCGACGCGCGCTGCGGAACGGTCGCGACCACGTGGCGCAGCTGGTCGAGCGGCCAGGCGCGCACGTCGGCACCCATCACGCTCACGCTACCAGTGCCCGCATCGTACAGGCGCGGGATAAGCGAGACGAGCGTGGACTTGCCACTGCCCGTACCGCCGATAACGCCGAGCGTTTTGCCCAGCGGCAGCTCCAGGGTCACATCGTTGACGGCGTTGGCCGCGCCCGCGCCAAAGGAGAAGCTCGCGTGGCTAAAGCTCAGCGCAGAGACCGGAGCGGCGTTGCCCATCGCGCTCGGCTTGGGCAGGGCGACCGGCTGGTTGCCCTCGTCGGTGATGCTCGGCGCGCAATTGAGTACCTCGTTGATACGCGACGCGCTGGCGCTCGCCTTGGTAAAGACCACGACCAGGTTGGCGACATAAACGATGGAGGTCAGGGTCTGCGTCATGTAGTTCACAAACGCCATGACCTGGCCCTGCGTGAGCTCGCCCACGTTCACCTGGATGCCGCCCACCCACAGGATGGCGCACACGCCCAGATTCATCACCAAAAACGTGACGGGGTTAAGGATTGACGAGAGCTTGCCCACCGCGATGGCAGTATTGGCCTGGTCATCGGCAGCCTGAGCAAAACGCTCACGCTCGTGGTCCTCGCGCACAAACGCGCGGACCACGCGAGCGCCCGAAAGCCCCTCGCGGCAGATAAGCGCGATGCGGTCGAGCTTTGCCTGCAGCTGCTTGTAGTACGGGATGCAGCGCGCCATGACAAACCAGAACACCAGGCCGATGGCGGGCGTGCAAATCAAAAAGATGATGCCGAGCTTGAGGTCGATGGCAAGCGCCGCGACCATGGAGCCGACCGCCAAGAAGGGCCAGCGGATAAGCATACGCACGCCCAGCGCCACGGCGAGCTGCACCTGGTTGACGTCGTTGGTGATGCGCGTGATGAGCGACGGCGTGCCAAAGCGATCGAGCTCGGCATAGCTCAGCTTATTGATGTGCTCGTAGAGCGCACCGCGAATATCGGTGCCCATGCCCTGCGAGGTGAGCGCCGCCATCTTTTGGCAGACGAGCGTAAACGAGATGCCGATCACGGCCATGGCGCCAAGCAGCATACCGTAGTGGACGACGGCGTTCACATCGTGCGCGCCAATGCCCTTGTCGATCATCTGCGCAATCACCAGCGGCGTCAGCAGGTCAAAGATCACTTCGATCAACTTGCACGCAGGGCCAATCACCATATACCGGCGAAACTTACCACCAAAACGCCTGAGCAACTCAATCATAAAAAGGCGCTCCCTATCATCATCCACACTCAATTCGAACCATGATAGTACTGTCACCCTAGGGCATGCGTAAACAACGAGTCATTTCTGGCGAGATTCAAGAGCAGGTTAATCGCCTGATATACTTACGTTAGTGCTACCAAGTTGAGCCGCCGACCCTTGAAATGAGGTGCCGAGATGAACGACATTCTCGCAAGAAGAGCAAGACGAGCAACCATGGGCATAGCCCTTTCCGTGGCCCTTGCCGCGGGAATCGCCCCCGTAACGGCGATCGCGGAAGAAACCAGCTCCCCCGTCGATGCAGTTGCCTTGCAGACGAAAGATGCGGCAGCCGAAAAAGAAAAAGCGTATGCAGCCATGCAGGAAGCGCTCAAAAACCTCGAAGCCGCAAAAGCTGCCGCAAGCCCCGAAATAATTGCGGGAATCGATGATGACATTGCCGCTTCTCAAGAGCTCTACGACAAGATGGCGGCGCAAGCCGCCGAATGGAAGGAACCCCTTCCCACCATGCAGGCGAACGTCGATGCAGCCCAAGCCAAATACAATGAGGCCCACAACCGGGTAAGCGAGCTTCAGGCAGAATTAGATAAGGCACTTGAAGCACTCGGCGACGAGGAGCCCAGCACAGCTATTAAGGAGCATATTAAGCAGTTGCGCAGTGAGATCATGGCGGCAAAAGCGCAAGAAGATCTTTGTGAAACGGAGCTTGACCAATATCGGCGTAGGCTCGAGAGCCAGGAAAGACAGTTTAATATCTTTGAAAGTGAGGCGAAGAAAGCTAAAGCCTGCATCGACGAGGAAACAGCCAAGCGAGATGCGCTCCTCGACGATTTGGATAAGGCACAAGCGGCTTATGACGACGCCTGCAAGGCATACGAAGAGGCAAAAGCCGCGGCAGATAAGGCCACCTCGCCCGAGATAACGAAACCCGCCGAGACGACAAAACCCTCCGGCTCGACGCAGCCGGCCGAGACGGCACAGCCCACCGGCTCGCCCGCGACCGGCAAAGACACCGCACCAAGCTCCACCAAGCAAGCGAACACGAGCAGCGGCAAGCAAGCAAATACGACCACCGGCAAGCTCGCAAACACAGGCGACACAACGCCAAGCGCAATCGCACTAGCAGGAATCGCCGCCATGGGACTCGGAATAACCGCCACAGCCACCCGCCGCATCAAGAACTCAAAGTAGCCGCCAGAGCACATCGCTTTCGCCAATCTACAACCCCAGAAACAAAAGAGGCTCGTTTCCCCAACCAGGGAAACGGGCCTCTTTACATGTAAAAACAGATGGTAACGCCGCCGCCTCTTGAACCACATAGCCACCGATGCCCAGACAACACCAGCGAACAACATAGCGCCAGGGATAGATTTAATTCAGATAAATGCGCCTTTACGGGTGATTTTTGGACGACGGGGTCCGGGAGGCGGCGAGGTATTTGGTAGTCGAGCGATCCCGCAGGCGCAGCCGAGGACCAGCAAGGCACTCATCACGCCCGGAGAATGGCTCATCGATGTTTTGGCAACGCCAGCGAGCGCCACCCAGGGCGAACAAGTTGGCATGAAAAAGGCAGGGCATAGACCTTCTGGTCATGCCCTGCCTTTTGAATGACAAATTGTCGCCCTGGGTGGCGCGCAGCGTCGAGCATTGCGCGGTTTGGTAAAACCGCGCAAAAATAGCGCGCTCGATGGATTCGGATGCCCGGCAGAGGCTCCTTATGGCTGCTTCCTTCCGGACCTGACCAGATTCGGAACATATCGTCATCCGAACCCATCGAACGCGCTAGGCGCTCGGTATATCTTACCCGCTCCCGCCCGCCACGGCAAGATAGCTAATTTGAGGCGGGGCTATTTTGACTACTTTTGACTACCCGGACGACCAGATTGGCAAAAGCAGTCAAAATAGCCCCGTCCCAAAAAGACTGGTCTGGTGTTGCGCCACGAAAAGGGCCTATCTACTACGTTTAGGCCGTAGGGGTCGACCATAGCCAGCTTTTTCGATAATCAGCAAGCTGTCTACCTGCACTGATAATTGTTCTCGGGGGAAGCGGGCACTGCGGGGCGCGGCG
>CAKUHK010000069.1:0-12162 GCA_934655965.1 uncultured Collinsella sp. | reverse complement strand
GCACTCGATACCAAGTTGCGACTCGACATGGACGACGAGACGCGGATGACATTGATGGACCATCGATACGATCTGCAGAACGCGATAACGCTTCCCATCCATGACCTTGCCATGGGGCTCGACGCCCTGGAGGCACGGCATCAGCAGGCAAACTGCGGGCAGGACGATACGGCAGACCCATCGGGACCACCCAACATCATGGTGCTCGACCGCGAACGTTACAACCGTGCGACTGCCCGATTCCAGGCCGGCCCGACTACGGTCCGCACCCTTATCGACATGCTCCGCACGCTCAGCCTCAATCGACTCTTCGACGGCTATCGGGCACTGGCGCCCGCGGTCCTTCGTTCCCAGACAATCCGAGTCATCGATATCCAGCAGCGGCAGTTCGAACGCTACCGCGACGAACGGGAGATGAATCAAAGCATTACCCACTTCTACCGGAAACGCTACGACCCCAACGAGTTTCCCGATGATCTCGAGCGCCAGCTGCACCTTGCCTACACCGCGCCCATCGCCACGCTCCTGCGCTTTGGCGCGTTCGACAAAGCGCTGGCTAATGCCGGCACCCATAAGGCCACTACCGAGCTTGAGCGCAGGCTCGAGCATGCCTTTGAGTCCTAAAGACAGGCACGCATAGCCCCATCAAGATCCACCACATTCAGAAAGGAGTCCTCATGGACACCACTCAGACCCCTATCATCAGCCCGCTCACGATGCGCGAATCGGCCCGCGGCGTCACGCTCACCTCCGTTTACGACGAGATGCTCGCGCGCCGCGAACTCTCCGTCGTGGGCGACATCAACAGCGCAATGGCCCACGACCTGTGTCAGCAGATCCGCCTGCTCGATGCCGCCGACCCGGTCGCCCCCATCACGGTCTTTATCGCCAGCCCCGGCGGCAACGTACGCGCCGGCCTTGCCATCTACGACACCATGCGTCTCGCAGCGTGCCCTATACACACCGTCTGCCTGGAGCTCGCCGCTTCCATGGGAGCCATCATCTTTATGGGCGGTGACGAGCGCCGCATGGCTCCCCATGCCGAGCTCATGATTCATGACCCACTCATCCCGCAAGGGGCCGGGGGCTCGGCTCTAGCCCTCCAGGAGACAAGCCGGCGCCTCATGCAGACCCGCAAGGCGCTCACGCAAATCCTCTCCGAGCGTAGCGGTCTTTCGACCAAGCGCGTGCAGGCGCTCACGGCAAAGGACACGTACCTTTCGGCCGAGCGCGCCGTCGAGCTCGGCCTTGCCCACAGCATTCTCACCTCGACCAAGGAGACCGCCCATGTCTAACCTCAACGCAGCCCTGCACGCCCCGGCCCCCACCATCCTTGCGCAAGCCCACACACTCTCGTGTGACACGCGTCAAACGGGCCTCAACAACAATATGCTTGTAATCGGTCCTTCGGGCGCCGGCAAGACCCGCAACGTCCTCAAGCCCAACCTACTGCAGATGAACGCGAGCTATATCGTGCTCGACACCAAGGGGACGCTCTGCCGCGAAGTCGGCCCCGTGCTCGCCGCACATGGCTATCGGGTGCAGTGCCTCAACTTTGCCGATCTCGATGATATAGCCCCGTTGCCCGAGGGTATCGAGCAGTGCGGCTATAACCCGCTCAACCATATCCGCCGCAGCAAAGACGGTAAGCCCAACCAGCAGGACATCATCTCGGTCGCCAAGGCCATCTGTCCCGTCGAAGATCAGACTCAGCCGTTCTGGGACCATGCGGCCGCCAATCTGCTCTCATGCCTCATCGCCTATGTTTGCGAGCAACTGCCGCCAGAGGAGCAGACGTTTTCATCGGTGATCGATCTTTGCGAGCATCTCCAGGACCGCGCGACGGCTCGTCTTTTTGACGATTTGCAGACCACCGACCCCGCAAGCTACGCGCTCTCGCTCTGGCGGCGCTACTCCCCCACCATCACGGCAGAAAAGATGCACGCGAGCATCATGGGCATTCTTGCCGAAAAGGTCATGTGCCTAGGCTTTGATGGTGCACGCCGTCTGTACACCGATGCGAACCAGGTTGATTTCACAGCCATGGGATGTGAACGCCGCGCGCTCTTTATTACCGTCAGCGACCTCGACCGCAGCCTCGACCCGCTCACCAACTTGTTTGTAACGCAGTCATTCGCGGGGCTTATCCGCCACGCCGATACGCAGCCAGGAGGACGCCTCGCGGTCCCGGTCCGCTTTATGCTCGACGACTTCGCCAACCTGCAGATGCCGCAGATCGACAACGTCCTCTCCATCATCCGCAGCCGCGAGATCTGGGCGACACTGCTGCTGCAGTCGACCAACCAGCTCGATGCGCTCTATGGCGAGGCGCGCGCCCGCTCCATCATGGGCAACTGTGACACGCAGCTCGCATTGGCTTTCCAGGACCCCGAAAGCGCCCGCGTCTTTTCCGAGCGCGCTGATGTGCTGCCCAGCACACTCATGGCAACGCCCGTCGATCGCTCTTGGCTGTTCGTCCGTGGCAGGGCCCCACAACAAGTTGAGCGCTTTAGGCTCGAGGACCACCCGCTCTATACAGAGCTCCCCGAAGCCCAAAGCGCCCAAGTTGAATATGTCTGTTAGCGACGCTCGTCCGCCGGCGCGCCCTCGACGATTGCGATGCCTGCCGAGGCGCCCAACGCGCTGGCGCCCGCCTCGATAAATGCGAGAGCATCCTCGTAGTTGTGGATGCCACCCGCCGCCTTGATTGCCACGGCGTCGCCAAGTACCTCGCGCATCAGCTGCACGTCTTGGAGCTTGGCGCCGCCAAAGCTTCTACCGGTCGACGTCTTAAGAAAGCCTGGCTTAGCCTCAAGGGCAATCTCGCACACGCGACGCTTGGCGGCATCGTCGCCATCTAGCTTGCACATCTCGACGATCACCTTATCGGTGATACCGCGCTCGCGGCAAAAATCGGCGATCGTAGTCATCTCGTGCTCGATGGCGTCAAAATCACGGTTCTCAACCGATTCCTGGTTCAGTACGTAATCGATCTCGGTGAAGCCGCATGCGGCATACTCTTCGAACCTTGCGAGTTTTTCCTCGAGTGTCATCGTGCCCTGAGGAAAGTCGATAGCTCCGGCAAGGATGATGTCAGAACCTTCGAGCATGGCGCGGCCAGTCGCATACTCCTGCAGATTCGCAAACACGCAACGGAAGTCATACTTCAGCGCCTTCTCGACATACTGTTCGAACGTGTCCTCGGGCGCGTCGATGTAGTCAATGTACTTATTGATGGGCTTGGCAAGGGTCATGCTGGACCTCCCCTGTTCAGGACTGGCAATCGATTCGTGGTTTCGCGCGAAAAACCACGTTCAATGTACGCCCGTAAAGCATGGCACTCGCCTATCTTCCGGTAAGTGGTATGAAATTGACCGTAGAAGTATATTGATAACGTTACAGGGCGTCCTGAAGCACGCGCAGCCACCGAGCGCTCTCTCGATACGCCTCGCTCCATCCAACAGCAAAGGGGCCCGTATCCCACGGATACGGGCCCCTTTCTGCTAAGTGCCAGTTTTAGCCGCACAGACTACTTGCGGTGAGCGCGGTAGAACTCGATGAGCGCCTGGGTCGAAGCGTCCTGCTCGGCCTTGGCAGCGTCGTCGTGGAAGGCAGGGGTGATTTGCTTGGCAAGCTGCTTGCCAAGCTCGACGCCCCACTGGTCGTAAGAGTCGATGCCCCAGACCGTGCCCTCGACAAACACGATGTGCTCGTACAGGGCGATGAGCTCGCCGAGCGCGAACGGGGTCAGCGTGTCACCGAAAATCGAGGTCGTCGGACGGTTACCCTCAAAGCAGCGAGCCGGGACGATCTGCTCGGGCGTGCCCTCGGCGCGCACCTCGTCGGCCGTCTTACCAAAGGCGAGCGCCTTGGTCTGGGCAAGGAAGTTGCCCAGGAACAGCTCATGCACGTCCTGACCATTGTCGGTCGCCGGGTTAGCGGTGTTGGCAAAGGCGATGAAATCGGCCGGAACCACCACGGTGCCCTGGTGCAGTAGCTGGTAGAAGGCGTGCTGACCGTTGGTGCCGGGCTCGCCCCAGAAAATCTCACCGGTGTCGGAGGTCACGGCGCTGCCGTCCCAGCGGACGTGCTTGCCGTTGGACTCCATGGTGAGCTGCTGCAGGTAGGCCGGGAAGCGGTGCAGGTACTGGCTGTACGGCAGAACGGCATGGCTCTTGGAACCGAAGAAGTTGACGTACCAGACGTTGAGCAGGCCCATCAGCGCGACGGCGTTGTTCTCGAGCGGCGTGTTGCAGAAATACTCGTCGATGGCATGGAAGCCCTCGAGGAACTGCTGGAACCGCTCGGGACCGAGCACGACGATCAGCGACAGGCCCACGGCGGAGTCAACGGAGTAACGGCCACCGACCCAGTTCCAGAAACCGAAGGCGTTGGCCGGGTCGATACCGAAGGCCTCGACCTTGTCGAGCGCGGTGGAGACGGCGACGAAGTGCTTGGTCACGGCCTCGGCGTTCTGCTCATCGGAGCCGTCAATGGCGCCCTGGGCCTTGAGCTGCTCGAGCATCCAGGTCTTGACCTCGCGGGCGTTGGTGAGGGTCTCGAGCGTGGTGAAGGTCTTGGAGACGATGATCACGAGCGTGGTCTCGGGGTCCAGACCCTTAAGCTTCTCGGCCTGATCGTTGGGGTCGATGTTGGAGATGTAGCGGCAGTCGATACCGGCGTCGGCGTAGGGACGCAGGGCCTCGTAGGCCATGACCGGGCCCAGGTCGGAGCCACCGATGCCGATGGACACCAGGTGCTCGATCTTCTTGCCGGTAACGCCCTTCCACTCACCGGAGCGCACGCGCTCGGCAAAGGCGTACATGCGGTCGAGGACCTCGTGCACGTCGGCGACGACGTCCTGGCCGTCAACGATAAGCTGGCCCTTCTCGCTTGCCGGACGGCGAAGCGCGGTGTGCAGGACGGCACGGTCCTCGGTGGTGTTGATGTGCTCGCCGGAGAACATGGCGTCGCGGCGCTCCTCGAGCTTCACCTCGCGGGCAAGATCGCACAGCAGCTTGACGGTCTCATCGGTCACCAGGTTCTTGGATAGATCGAAGTGAAGGTCGCCGGCGTCAAAGCTCAGCTTGTTCACGCGGTCGGTGTCAGCGGCGAACCAGGCCTTAAGATCGATGCCCTCGGCCTCGAGCTTCTCCTGATGGGCCTCGAGCGCCTTCCAAGCGGCGGTCGACGTAGCGTCGATAGGTGCGGCAACAGTTGCCATAAAGTCCTCCTCAGCATACGGGCGCACTCCTCCATGCGCCCGGATAATCAGATACCCTTATTCTAACGCAGGTCAAGACCGTAATCAGCGAGCGTTGCCAATCTGCCCACAGACGGCGACCGACCAAAAAGGGACAGGTTTATTTTGGCAGGTCAAACGCTTTACCTAGCAAAATAAACCTGTCCCTTCCTGGCAGGTATTAGGCAAGCATCAGGCTGAAGATGCGTGCGACGGCATGCTCGTCGAGCGGGAGATAGCCTCCCACGGTGCCGGCGCGACCGCCGGCAAAGCACGTCTCGCTCGCCAGCGAGGAAATATCCTCGAGCTTGCCGCCCACCTCCTCGAGTGTCGTCGGCATACCCAGTGAAGCAAAGAACGAACGCTGGGCCTCAACACCGGCGCGAGCGGCGGTCATATCGCCGGCCTCATCAACGCCCCAAACACGACGTGCCAGCTGCGCCAAGCGCGGCACCGCGGCAACCTCGACATCCAGGTAATACGTGAGCACCGCCGGAATCACCACGGCGAGTCCCGCGCCGTGCGCCACACCGTAGCGCGACGACAGGGCGTACTCGATATCGTGACTCGCCCAGTCGTGCTTGCGATCGGCGCCGGCGATGCCGCAGTGCGCCAGCGTTGCTGCCCACATAAGGTTGGCGCGCGCATCGTAGTCTCGTGGATCTTCCGCAACGGGCGCCGCCTTGTCGATAATCGATAGCATCAGGCCCTCGATCATGCGGTCGGACACCCCGACGGCGGTACTTCTGCTCATGTATCGCTCCAGCAGATGCGAATACATATCAGTGATACCGCAGGCCGTCTGATATGCCGGCAGGGTCTCCGTCAGCTCGGGATTCAGGATGCTAAACGTCGGCAGCAGCACCGACGAGGACGTCTCGCGCTTGAGCATCGAGCCATCCTGTGTGATCACCGAATCGGGTGAGGCCTCGGAACCGGAAGCCGCGATGGTAAGCACGCAACCGACCGGCAAGGCCCGATCGGGCGTACGGTCGCCGCCGTAAAAGTCCCACACGTCACCCGGATAGCGCGCGCCGGCAGCAATGGCCTTCGCGCTATCGATAACGCTGCCGCCGCCAAGCGCGAGAATAAAGTCCACGTGCTCATCGCGCACAAGCGATATGCCCTCGTAGACCGTGCTCAGCAGCGGGTTGGGCTTGACGCCCTTAAGCTCGACGTGGTCGAGCAGCGCCCGATCGAGCGAGTTGAACACCCGCGCCAGCAGACCCGACCGCTCGACCGAGCCGCCGCCAAACAGCACGAGCACCTTGGTGCCGCCGTAGTGCGCGATAAGCCGACCCGCCTCGCGCTCGGAACCATGACCGAACACGAAGTGTGTGGGCAGGCGGTACGAGAAATCCTCCATCACAACCACGCCTTAAAGCGGTCGTAGCGAAATGCCGAGACATCGAGCGTCGTGGGCTCGTCACACACCAGCTCGGAGAGCAGCAGGCCCACGATCGGCGAGATGCCAAATCCATGCCCGGTGAAGGCGCAGGCGATGGTCAGGCCCGGAACCTCGTCGATCTTCGAGATCACCGGCACGCCATCGGCGCTCTCGTCCTCCCAGCCGGCCCAGGTTCGCACGATCTTGGCATCGGCCAGGCGCGGAATGTAACCCATGATGGCGCGGCACTCAGCCGGTGCCGTAATGCTCGCGGTGGGGCGGCCGCCAAACGCGCCGTTCGACTCCTCGAGACCCGAGCTGCCGCCAAAGACAAACGAGCCATGCGCCGTCTGATGTCCGTAAAAATCTCCCGTGGCAACGCCGAGCATCTGCGGGAACATCGTGGGCTCGGCCTCGGTGACCAGGCACTCGATCAGCGATCCTGTCATGGGGATATCGATGCCCACGCTCGCGGCGATGCCGCGACTGCCCAGGCCCGCCGCTAGTAGCACGTCGTTGGCCGTAAAGGTGCCGATGTTGCACTCGACGCCCGCGACCCGACCGCGCACCTTGCGCAGGCGCTTGACCTCGACGCCCGTCACGAAGCGCACGCCGAGCGCCTTGGCCGCGCGATAATATGCGAGCGTGGTGCGCATGGGGTTGGCATGTCCATCCGTGGGGCACCACGAGGCGCCGATGACCTGGTCGGACAGGTACGGGTTAATCTCGCGCACCTCCTCGGGTCCGATCATCTTCATATCGAGCCCCAGGTCCTGCGACATGCTCGCCAGCTTACGAAGCGTCTGCAGGTGTCCCTCGGTCTTGCCCAGGCGCAGGTTGCCGCGCTTGACGTACTCGACGTCGGCCCCCAGCTCGTCGGATAGCGTGGGCCAAATGTTCTCGACGGCATACATGGCAAGCGGCAGCTCGCGGCCATCGCGGCCGCTCTGGCGAACGCCGCCGCCGTTGCGCGAGCTCGCGCCCTCGCCCACATTGGGCTCGCGGTCGAGCACCGTGACGCTGCGGCCCTTCTTGGCCAGGTTGTACGCCGCCGCACATCCGATCACGCCGGCGCCGATAATGACGACATCGCAGGCGACGTCGGTGATATCTGCATAAGTTCCCGTCATGGCTACGCTCTCCCCTCTTCACCGTTGCCGAGCACGCTCATCTCGATCGGGCGCATGGGCGCTCGCGAGGTCTCGGGCTCCAAAAGCGCTACCGCCGGTGTGCCCGCAAGCTCCGTGGCCATAATGCGGCGCACGAGCTTGGTGCAGCTCTGCCCCTGGCACAAGCCCATGCCCTGGCGCAGATAACGACGGATCTCGGTCATGGTGTACATGCCGTCGTGGATGGCGCGGCGAATATCGCCCTTGGTCACCTCTTCGCAACGGCACACGAGCACGTCGTCATCGGGCGCGGGCACGTAGGGCCCCAAGTCAATCGCCGCACGGTCAAGCGGCTCGCCCGGCTCCTTGTAAAAGTTCACGGCCTCACTCATGGCAGGCCACCTCCTCGGTCTCCTCAGCAGGCTTGAACATGCGCGCCGTCATGGCAAATTCCTTGGGCACGCTCATGGTCACGAGCGCCGTCTTGTCAAACGCCTTGACGCTGCGCACGCGCACCACCTGGGCATCGCATACCGGCTCGCCCGAGCGGCTCAGCGCGTATCCGCAATCGCCCACCTGCGGCAACGGATAGAACTCGTAGGGCAGGGTGACCGTCGCGCCGCCGTCGCCGCAGTCCTCGTTGACCAAAAAGATCGACTGACCGGGGCAGCTGGCCACGCACATGCCGCAGTCGATGCAATGCGAATCCTCGACCACGATCGGCAGCGACGTAATGTGATCACCGATGGAGATACAGCCCTTTTTGCAGGCATCCTGGCACGGATTGCAGGGGATGTTCTGGGTGCACTCGATCACCGGATGCACGCCCGCCATGTGTGTCACGCCGGGATAGCTGTCGAGCTCCTCGTCGGCAAGGTAGCCATGGCGCAGCAGGTGCTGCGAGACCGGACAGCCCTCCTCCGTGGACTCGATCTTCTTACCACGGTTCTTGGGTGCAAACATACCCTGGCGCAGCGTATCGAGCGAGGCCTCGAGTTTATCCTCGGACTCGTCGGCATCCGCCGCATCGGTGTAGCCCAGGTATTCGGCAATCGCCACGCCCGAGATACGGCCCTCGATCATAGCGGAGCTTGCCTCTTCAATGCCCGCGACATCGCCCGAGACATACACGCCGGGCACGCTTGTCGCGCCCTTCTCGTCGCACACCGGGACATAGCCGCCGCGCTTGGGGTCGTCGACCATCTCGCATCCGGCCATCGAGAGCAGCTGGCTCATGGGAGACAGGCCCACGGCCACGCAGATCGTGTCAACGTCAAAGTGCTTCTCGGTACCGGGAACAACCTGCCAATGCGCGTCGACCTCGCCGATCGTCACGCCGGTCACGCGGTCGTCGCCCTCGGCGGCCACCACGGTATGAGACAGATAGAACGGCACGCCGCAGCGGGCGACTTTGGCAGCATGGACACCGTAACCGCCCACGCGCGGCGCGGCATCGACGAGCGCAACCACGTCGCAGCCAGCCTGCAACAGCTGGAACGACACGACCAGGCCAACGTTGCCCGAGCCGACCATGAGCACGCGGTCGCCCGGCTTTACGCCGTGCAGGTTCATCATGGTCTGCGCGGCGCCGGCGCCGATCACGCCGGGCAGCGTCCAACCGGGAAAGTTGAGCGTGTTCTCGGCCGCGCCCGTGGCGACCAGCACGGCGTCGCCCTTCACGTGGCGTACGACATCGCCCACACGCACCACGACCTCGCGGCCCTCGTACAGGCCGATCACCGTGGCGTCGAGCACCACGTTGACGCCCGCCGCATCCGCCTCGGCGAGTAACTCGTCGCCAATGCGAAAACCGCGGACCTTGGCGCGGTGCTCTTTGGAGCCAAAGAACTTGTGAATCTGCTTGAACAGCTGACCGCCGGGGCGGGCGTTCTCGTCAAATACGACGACGTCGAGCCCACGCTTGGCGGCTTCGATG
Source organism: uncultured Collinsella sp. (assembly GCA_934655965.1). GTDB lineage: Bacteria > Actinomycetota > Coriobacteriia > Coriobacteriales > Coriobacteriaceae > Collinsella. The sequence continues at coordinate 2,488 of CAKUHK010000069.1, read as the reverse complement.
GCAGCGGAAAGGCCACTGGGGCCGGCGCCGACCACGACCAGATCATGACGCTCCATGCTACTCAGCCTCCTTTACGGCAGCAGGGCTCGCGGCGGCCTCGGCAACCAGAGACTCGGCGCGTGGGTCATCCAAATCGAGCGGGGCGACACCGTCTTGCGTGCGTACGTCCATACCGGCGACGAGCGGCGTCATGCACGTACGCACGTTGGGCTTGCCGTCCACGACCATGACGCAGTCGGTGCAACGACCGATGGCGCAAAAGATGCCGCGCGGCTCATGGCGCTTGGCGGTAAAACGATGAACCTCGACACCCGCGGCCTTAAGCGCCATGGCAATCGGTTCGCCCTCGCACCCTTCCATCTCAACGCCGTCATAGGTAAAAACGACTCGACTCCCCTTGCTGGGAGCACCCAAAATGGGATGTTCGACAATCCTGGACATGGCACCACCAAACCCCTCTCGTCTATCGGTTACCAACAGCGCCTATCCTACGATTCACCCTGTTAACGAGCAGTTTCCGGTCTATTACCATTCAAAGGGAAACAATGAGGCACGAGACGCAGATGTGCATACCGGCAAAACCACCGAGCGCCCATGAGCCTTGCAGTCTGTCAAAAAACGCACGCAGAACGAAAAGGACGCAGCCGGATGATGTTCAAAACATAACCATCCGGCTGCGTCCATTTGCACATTTAATCTATTGATCCGTGCGCGCCAAGCTCAATCCAACGAGTTAGCCCAAATCATGGATGAGAGCATCAATCAGGGCGCTGCCCCCTCACGTCGTCAACACGGGAATTCGAGGCGATCCAGTCAGCGGCAGCAGGATCAATCCTCTCAGCGACCCAGCGGAGACTGGCAGAGTACCCATCGAGCATTGCCATCTCATCCCAGGAATTCTCCAGAACCAAGTGCTCTTGATGGGAACACCTGTTTCGCAATCTGTAGATTTCCGCAACGTGGATCTCAAACTCCGCCCGCTTCGTTCCCGGATAATACGGCATGCCGCCATTCGTCCGCGAGCGAAGGGCACGCCACACCGTGGGTTCCAAACGGCGGACAAGCATGAATCGCCACACGTCAAATGTCAAAGCGGCGATAACCCTGTCATAAGATGGCTTTCTGCCTTCATGGCTCAAACGTGCCTTGGCTTTATCTATCGAGGAAACCGTTGATACATTCAAGCCGTATAGCTCTGGGTGATCGAACCATCGGCAGTCGTGACATGGGGTACGGCTTTCGCAATCCCGCGAAAGCCTATGAGACATAAAATTACGCAACAGTACCTCGACGTGAGTAACATCCTCTAGATATGCCTTTGCGAGTCGGACATCCCAAGCATAAAGTGCAGCAGGGTCCTTCGCCGACGCATAACGCGACAAGCGCGCCGTCGAGAACCAGGCGTTCAAGTCATTTATGTCGGCGCCCTTGAAATTCATAGCCATTGCGGGGTACCATCCTAGATGAAAGCCCCGGTAGGTCACTCACGCGAAATATCGTGATACCCCGGGGTTCTTGCTATCTATAGCTTTCAGAATATCACAATACCAAACATATGTTCCTATCGATAAGTCTAGATTCGCCCTCTGCTATCGTCGCGAGGATTCCAGATAAATAAAGCGCCGCTGGACGATCTTCGTTTTCGGATCGCCCAGCGGCGCGCTTCGTTGCACCTTTATTTCAATGCGACCTATGCCAGCGCAGGCGTGTCCCAGAGCTTGAGCTCCTGACCCAGGCCCATCTCGACTGCCTTGCGGTAGATCGTGGTGCCCCAACTCACGTCCTCGGTGTTGATGCCGCCGATGCTAAAGAAGTAGATGTCGTCCTCGCTCGTGCGACCGGGATCGACGCCACGCACGATGTCGCCCAGATCCACCACGCGCTCACGCGGCAGCATGCCGTAGTCGACCATATCGACCCACTCGTTGCCGAGCGTGCCGCACACGTCAAAGCGGCCGATCTCGTCGCGCCAGTCCTCGTACATCGGATACAGGTCGGTCACGCACTTCCACTCGCCCTCAATGAAAGGCTCGCGGTCGGCATACAGGTCACTCGGGGCACAGATGAGCGCGCCGGGCTTGACCCACTCACGCTTCACACGCGGATACGTCTCGATACCGCCGTTCTCGTTAGTGGCCACGCTCACCAGATCGCTGCCGCGAATGGCCTCCTCCTCGGTATCGACGATCTGCACGTTTTTAATGCTCGGGAAGTTCTGATGCACATAGTCCACGTAGGACTCCAGCGAGCGGCGCCCACGGCCCTTGACCTTGACGGTCTCGATATCGGGGCGCTCCATCAAAAATGAGCGCAGCGTGGTCTTGTTCATCACGCCCGGACCGATAATGCCCACCGTACGCACGTCCTTGCGTGCCAGATAGCGCACGCCCACGGCGGGCACGGCAGCGGTGCGATAGCTGCTGATAAGGTTTGCGCTCATCAGCGCCAGCGGCGCGCCCGTATCGGGATCGTTGAGCATGAGCGTCAG
>CAKUHK010000068.1:0-12439 GCA_934655965.1 uncultured Collinsella sp. | reverse complement strand
ACAGTCCTGCGCAAGACGGAAAGCACATTAAGTGCTTTCCTTTGCGTGCGGAACTCGCGACAAACTTAATCGCCCCGCCCGGCGAGCAAGCTGGGGAAACGTTGTTGTGTCCAAGAAATATCGTGCAAACGGAATTCTGGCTGATGATCTGTTCGCGCTAAAGGCTCGCTAGATAGTCACCTCTATGTCCTCCTGTGAACTGAGGAATATCCCAAACTGCCGGCAGGAAAGGAATGTCCCTACGTGCCGGGTGGTGTGAAAAAAGGCGGGGGCTCCTGGTGGAGTCCTCGCCTTTTATACAGGGGGCGATGTTATTCGCTAACCGCTGGATTAGACCAGGCGGGCGTTGATCGTCTTGGCGATCTCGGCGGCGTCGGTGGAACCCTTGACGGTGGCACGGAAGTCCTCGTCCATGAGCGCCTCGGCGACCTTGGACAGGATCTTGAGGTGGGTGGTACCAGCCTGAGCGCCCGGGATGAGCAGGGCGATGGCCACGTTGACGGGAGCGCCGTCCATGGTGTCCCAACCGGTCACGCCGGACTCGTCCTTGACGACGATGACGGCGGCCTCGGTGATGGAGTCGGACTTGGCATGCGGGATGGCGAAGCCCTCCATCATGCCCGTGGTGCCCTCGGCCTCGCGAGCCAGGAAGGCGTTCATAACGGCGTCGGCATCGTTGGCGAGACCGGCCTTGACAGCCTGGTTGGAGACAAAGCTCAGGGCCTCGTCTCGAGAAGTGAAGTCCTCGGCGACAAAGACGTTCTCGACCTTGACGAAGTCGGAAGCCTCGACCTTGGGGGCCTCGACGGCAGCGGCCTTGGGAGCCTCAACCGGCTTGGCGGCGGGAGCAGCGGGAGCGGCCTTCTGGTTCTTCTCGAAGTCATACTTCTTGAAGGCCACGAACAGGATGCCACCGACCACGGCGCCGATGAGGATCGCGAGGACCCACAGCGGACCGTTCTCGACAACGGGCAGGACCAGGAAGCCACCGTGGGGCGCCGGATCGTGGACGTTGAACATGATGGTCAGGATCGAAGCGATGGAGGAGCCGAGCATCATGATGGGCATGACGGGCCAGATGTTCTTGGTCATGAACGGAATGGCGCCCTCGGTGATGTGGGTGCAACCAAGGATGAGGTTGACGATACCGGCGTCATGATCCTCCTGGCTGAAGTACTTCTTGCCGACGACGACGGCGAAGGTGGTGATCAGCGGCGGAACGATGCAGGCGGCGGAGACGGCAGCCATGAAGTTAGTGCCGAAGTTGTAGGTCTCGGTGCCGACACCGGCGGCCAGGGCCTCGGTGAGCATAGCGGTACCGGTGACGTAAGCAGCCTTGTTGACCGGGCCACCCATGTCAAAGGCGCACATGCAGCCGATGGCAAGACCCAGAACAACGGCGCCAGAGGCGGACAGGCCCTTGAGGAAGTCCATCATGGCAGTGTTGATGGCAGCCATGGGGCCGGAGATGCCGAGCATCACGAGGCCGACGATGGCAGTCGAGAACAGCGGATACAGGAAGATAGCCTTGAGGCCGTCCAGGTTCTTGGGCAGACCGGCAAAAACCTTCTCGAGCAGCAGGATGACATAGCCAGCGAGGAAGCCGCCGACGATACCGCCCAGGAAGCCGAATCCCACGCCGGCGCCGCCGGCGTCGATCATACCGGTCTCGGCGTTAACGGGCAGACCCTGAATGGCAATCATACCGGCAACGAAACCGGGAACGAGCGCCGGGCGCTTGCCGATGGACTCGGCGATGTAAGCGGAAAGCACGGGAACCATGAGGTTCATGGCAATGCCGCCGATGATCTTGAGCATCGCGGCGAAGGTGTTGTAGTCAGAAGCCGTGGAATCGAAGGACGTAATGCCCCACAGGAACGAAACGGCGGTCAGAACACCACCGGCGACGACGAAGACCAGCATGTGGCTAACGCCGTTCATGAGGTGCTTGTAGATGACGTGGCCGATGGACTCCTTCTCCTCGACCTCGTCCTCGACATCGGCTGCGGCGGCAACCGAGCTGTCGCCCTTGGCGGCGAGCGCGCGGTCAATCAGCTTACCGGCGGCCTCGACGGACAGGGCCTTGGAAACGCCAACGGAAACCATGGGCTTACCGGCGAAACGCTCCGCCTGGACATCCTTGTCGGCTGCGACGACGACGGCCTTGGCACCGGCGATCTCACCCTTCGTGAGCTCGTTCTCGACACCGACCTGGCCATGGGTCTCGACCTTAATGGTCAGACCGCGCTCGGCAGCTGCCTTCTCCAGCGCCTCCTTCGCCATGAAGGTGTGCGCGATACCGGTCGGGCAACCGGTGGCGGCGATGATGTCAAACTTAGCCATGTGTCCCTCCTTCTTGAGTTCTGCGCCCGCGGGCGCTCCCCTACACGCGCTTCTTGCGCGTTTTTCCACACCTGAAAGATACCAACCCACCGCTTGCGTGAGAAGAGACAAGGCGCAATTCTCCGGTGAAAGGTTCTTTCATAACCGTAAACGGTAGGTGAAAGTTTACCATCAACGCTTGAAACGGCAAGGTGTATCTTGTAATAGAAAATGCCCGTATACTATGGCATGAAAAACAAGTCCGATTTTCATGCCAACCAGGAGCCGTCCATGTCAGATAGCAGCAAGAGCGCGCTCTCCCTTATTAGCACCCACAAGGGATACAGCGAATCCGAGCAGCGCATTGTCGACTATATTCTGGAGCACCAGTCCGAGGCACCGCGCCTGACCGCCGCCCAGCTCTCACGAGCCGCCGCCACGTCCGAGGCGACGGTTTCTCGCTTTTGCCGCAAGCTGGGCTTTGGCAGCTTTCGCAGTTTTCAGTTTTCGCTGGCGCGCGACTTGGAAAGCCAGCGCAACGAGGGCCTGACCGACGAGGTCTCGCTCGACAACATGGAGCAGAGCCTCAAGAATATCCTCGCTGCCAAGGTGAGCGAGCTGAATGCGACGATCGACGGCATCGACCACGAAACGCTGGCAGCTGTTGTGCATGCGCTTAAGAATGCCGGCGTTATTGAATTTGCGGCCGTAGGCAACACCAATGCCGTTGCGCTCGATGCAACGTTTAAGTTTTCACAGCTGGGCCTGCGCTGCATGGCGAGCACCATCAGTGAAACTGCCATCGGCTTTGCGCTGACCCTAAAGCCCAGTGACGTCATCGTGCTGATTTCGAACTCCGGCAAGTCGCGCCGCCTCAACCGCATGGCAAAGGCCGCTCGCGAGGCTGGCGCTACCGTGGTCGTCATAAGCGGCGATAGCAAATCCCCGCTCGCTCGCTTGGCAGATTACACCTTTAATACGGTTAATCACGAGGCGCTACTCACCACAGGCGACTTTGCGTTCTCCAAGATCAGCGCCACGATGATCATCGAGGTCATTTACAACTTCCTGCTGCCCGAAATCGAAGATGCACGCGAACACATCAGCTACTACGAGGAGCTCATCCAGCCGGATAAGGTCGTGGAGTAGGCTTTGTAGTGGGTCGTTAGTTGCTTTCCCCACAAAACTATGCCGGTTTACTACGATGAAATCGTAATGTGTGACCGCATCGCGTTTTAAAAGAAAACCGCAGGCTTTCTACCTGCGGTTTTCTTTTTTAAATTTTAGCTGTGCTCGAGCTATGCCAATTCATCGTAGTAAACCGGCATAGTTTTGTGCCAGGCAGGCCAAAAAGCGAGTGGCGAGACAATATTACCCCCTCGCTTCTTCGAGCATCTGCTTTGCGTGGGCCAGGCTCGCCTCCGATTGGTCGCCGCTGAGCATGCGGGCGATCTCGGCGGTTCGGGCCTCGCCGGTCACCTCGTCCAGGTGCGTCTGGGGAACGTCGCCGGGCTCCTTGCTGACCACGTAATGCTTGTCCGCCATAACCGCGACCTGCGCCAAGTGGGTCACCACCATAACCTGGTGCGTAGCCGCCAAGTCAGCCAAAACGCCGGCAAGCGCACGCGCCGTGGAACCGCCAACGCCGGCATCGACCTCGTCAAACACGAGCGTGTCGACACCGTCGGCGTTGCCTAGGACAACTTTGCTCGCCAGCATGACGCGGCTGAGCTCGCCGCCCGAAGCAATGCGGCGCAAGGGGCGCGGCGTGAGGCCGGCACCGCTGCGATATAGTAGCTCGTAGCTCGAAGGACCCGCAGGCGTCCACTCGGCACGCGGCAAATCCCGCGACTCCCAGACAAGCTCGGCGCCACCCATCTCCAAGCGCGCCATTTGACGACCGACCTCGTGACAAAAACGCGGGGCAGCCGCATTACGTGCACGTTTGAGCGCCTTAGCAGCGGCGAACAGCTCGCGCTCAGCCACGCCAAGTGCTTCGCGCGCCTTCCTAATCTGCTCATCGCCATCATCTACCAGCGACAACAGCTCTTGCGAGCGTTCGCGCATAGAAAAGACGTCGTCCATGGTGGGACCCCACTGGCGAAGCAGGCCCTTGAGGTCGGAATAACGCTCGCGCATACGAGCGAGCTCGCGAGGGTCAAACGCAACGCCATCGCGATAAGCACGCAGCTCATTGGCGCAATCCTCGAGTGATATGCAGGCGTCAGAAAGTGCGTCGGCGATATCGCCTAGCTTGCGATCGACGGTCGCCATACGCGAAAGCTCGGCTGCGGCGCTGTTCACGGCATCGAGCGCTCCCCCTTCGGCAGCAAGCGATGCATGCACCTCGTTGGCTGTGGCTACCAAGACCTCGGCATGCTCCGAACGAGGCAGCAACTCCTCGAGCTCCTCGAACTCACCTGCCTTGGGATCTACCTCGGCAATTCGCTCGAGGGCAAAACGTGCTTCCTCGACGCGACTCCCCTGCGCGCGCGAGGCTTCCTCGACACGGCGAAGCTCCTTGGCAGCCGCACGCGATGCCTTAAAGCAAGTACGATAGCGATCGAGCGCCTCGAGCGCAGAGCGGCCTGCCCAGGCATCCACCATGGCGACATGGTGCGCCGGATCGAGCAGGCGCTGGTGCTCGTGTTGACCGCACAGGTCCATCATCACGCCCACGCGCTCCGAAAGCTCACGCACGCTGGCAATACGGCCATCGATCTTCACGCGGCTGCGGCCCTCGGCAGAAAGGCTACGCTGCACGGTGAAACCCTCGGCGTCGTGAGGGCCGTCGAACAGGCGAGCCTCGACGCTCGCCAGCGCCTCGCCCTCACGCACCGTCGACGAATCGGCGCGCTCGCCCAAAATGAGCTTGAGCGCCGAGAGCAGCGCGGTCTTGCCGGCACCCGTCTCACCGGTCAGGACGGTTAAGCCGGCACTCGGCACCAGCGTCGCCTCGTGAATGAGTGCAATGTTAGAAACCTGCAGCTCATCGATCATGACGGACTCCGTAGAAAACGCGGCTCACCGAGTTGTAGAAACTCTCGGGGCCGTAATCGAGCAGCAGCACGTCGCCGGGACCACGGCGGACAGCCACGCTCTCGACGGTGCCGTCGCAGGTAATGAACTGCCCGTCGATAGCAATGGCAGGCACACTCGGGCGGTCGTCGGACATAAAGATCTCGACGACATCGCTCGGCGAAGTCAAGAAAGCGCGAGCTTGAATGGTATGCGGCGCGATAGGCACGCAGACCATACCTGCGTAATCGGGACTCACGATAGGGCCGCCGGCGCTCAGGGCATAACCCGTAGAGCCGGTCGCCGTGGACACGACCACACCATCGCCACGCAGGCGATCGATATGGTGGCCCGACACGGTAATATCGAACTCGACCATATCGGACAGCGGCCCGCGCGTGAGTGCCATATCGTTGAGGGCAAAGGCGCGTACCACGTCCTTCGTACCGTCATCGCGCACGGACACAATATCCGCGGCGATGGTGGCACGGCGGCTCACATGGAGCTCGCCGGACAGGGCGTCGCTCACGACCTGCAAAATGTCGCGCTCCTCGGGACTGGCCGCCGTCAAAAAGCCCAGGTGACCATAAGAAAGTCCCAGAATGGGAATCTCACGATAGTTGAGGATACGAGCGGCGCGCAGCAGCGTGCCATCGCCTCCGAGCGTGATGACCAGGTCGGCATCGTCCACATCGGGCGTGCTCTGGATCTTGGAGCGCTGGTCGGCCGCCCATGCGACCTCGTAACCCTGGCGCGTCAGCCAAAGCTCGAGCATCAGACCGCTCTCGACCGCCTCTTGTTTGTAGTAATTGGGAACCAGAAAGACCTTCATAGCGTTGCAGCTTTCTCGCTCAAAACCGATACCTGGGATTGCAGCTCATCATCGGAGCGCTCACCGGCGGCAAACCTCGTGCCGTACAGGAAAAACTCCACGTTGCCCTTGGCGCCATGGATGGGCGACACACACACATCGATCGGGAACAGGCCCTTGGCGGCAAAGAGCTCGATCGCCGCCACGAGCGTCTCAACGCGCACGGCAGGGTCCGTCACAATGCCGCCCTCGCCCACCAGCGCCGCCGGAGCCTCAAACTGCGGCTTCACCAGTGTGCAGAACGAGCCGGTAGGTGTCAGGCACGCCAGCACCGCATCGATAATATTCGCGATGCTCGTAAACGAAACATCGCACACAGCCAAGTCGATGGCGCTGGCATAACCCAGCTCAGGCAACTGCGTCACGTTGGTGCGCTCGTGGAGCGTCACGCGATCGTCCTGGCGCAGCGACCAATCAAACTGGGCGCGGCCCACATCGACCGAGACAACGGTTGCGGCACCACGTTTAAGCAGACAATCGGTAAAGCCGCCGGTAGAGCACCCCACGTCCAGACAGGCAAGGCCCGTGGGGCCAATGCCAAACGCATTGAGTGCGCCCTCGAGCTTAAGACCACCGCGACCAACGTAGGGGATGCGCCCCTTCACATGCAGCGGCAGACCAGGCGTCACCTTGAGCCCCGGAGAGGTCAAGCGCTCACCACCGCTCGAGACCAAGCCGGCCATAAGAGTGCGAAGGGCATCCGCGCGATCGGCGCAGATGCCCTGTGAAATCAGTTCGTCATCAAGACGCACGCGTTTCATGAATGCCATCAACCATTCGTATCCGGAGATGCAGCCTGAGTATCCTGGGATTCGTTTGCCGCATCCTCATCATATTCCTGCTCGAGCTTATCGGCCTCACGCGGCGTCAGCTCAAACTTGTCGACCATATCGACCGCACGGGAGCCCAGCTCAATCGCCTCGTCAAACAGATCGAGCGAACGCTCAAGGGACGTATCCTTGGAACGAACGGTAGCGATAATCTGGTCCAGACGGTCCGAAATCTCGTCGAAGTTGCGAACGGAACCCTCTGGCATGGCTACTCCTCGACGGAGTCGGTGTCGGCCTCGGCAACCTCAGCATCATCGGCAAGAACGCCGGCAGCAGCCTGAGCGGCAGCGACCTTAGCGGCGACCTCGGCAGCCTGGGCCGCCTCGCGAGCGCGGTCCTCGGCCAGCAGCTCCTGGTACAGCTCCTCGCCCGGCAGCTCCTCGCTGCGGGCGATCTTGCCCAGCACGCCGTTGACAAACGAAGCGGACTGGTCGGTACCGTAAGCCTTGGCAATCTCGACAGCCTCGTTGATCACGATGGCGTCCGAGACCTCCTCGTCGGTAAGGAAACGCATCTCGTAGACGGCGATACGCAGCAGGTTGCGGTCGGCGCCGGGCATGCGCATAAGATCCCAGTTCTTGGCAACGGCGCGCAGGGCGCAGTCGATGCGGTCGATATGCTCGTAGGCACCGCGGCAAAGCTCCAGCGCATAGGGGTCGAGGGGACCCTTCGAGATCAGGAAATCGCCCTCGAGGACGCGCTCGAGCGGGCTGTCCGTGGCCTCGGCCTGGAACAGCAGCTGCAGCGCCTGACTGCGGGCAAGCGTACGCCCGCGATAAACCTTAAGGCTCAAAGGTTACTCCTTGGGGAAAACGAGGCCGTCGATGCAAACGTCAACGCGCTCGACCTCGACGCCCACCTGGGCATCGATGGCGGCGACAACGGCGGCGCGAACGGCCTCGGCGAGTTTCTTGAACGGATAGCCAAAGAACACCACGACGCGCACAGTGAGCGCGAGCTTGTCGCCGATGACCTCGGCCTCGACCGCCGGCTCGGAAGCCGGGGCCTTGGACGAGAGCATCATGGAGACAAGGTTGGTGGCAAGGTCCTTGACGCCCACGGAGGCGATGCCCTCGACATCCGACACGGCGCGCGAGACGATGGCGGTCAGAACATCGGGCGAAATGCCGATACCGTCAATCTTGATTTCCTGGGGCATGAGTCCTCCTAGAAGAATTGGTTGCTAGACGCGGGAGACGAACTTGCCGTCGCGGGTGTCAACCTTGATGACCTCGCCCTCGTTGAGATACATGGGGACCTGGATGACAGCGCCGGTGTCGATGGTGGCCGGCTTAGTGGAACCCTGAACGGTGTCGCCCTTAAAGCCCGGGTCGGTCTGGACGATAGTGGTCTCGATGAACATCGGCGGGGTCACGCCCATGAGCTCATCGTCGGCGAAAAGCAGCTGGCAGGTGTCGTTCTCACGCAGCCACTTGGAGTTCTCGCCCACCATGTCGTCGGGAACGGGAACCTGCTCATAGGACTCGTTGTCCATGAAGATGTAGTCGGAACCGTCGTTGTAGAGGTACTGGAACTCACGGGTGGTGAGCATGACGCTCTCGAACTTGGTGCCGGCGTTGCAGGTGTTCTCGACGACGCGGCCGCTCTTGATGTCGCGGGTCTTGTAGCGCACGAACGCGCCGCCCTTGCCCGGCTTGACGTGCTGGAACTCGACGATGGTGTAGACCTTGTCCTTAATGCGGAGACCGAGGCCGTTCTTGAAGTCGGCGGTAGAAATGGTAGGCATAGCGACCTTTCTTGTTATGGGCAGAACGCACAAGCGTCCAAATTACATACGACCGAAATTATACACTTGCAGACGGCGCCTGCAGCGAGCGCATAAAAACAGAACGCGGGGCGCCCGAAACATTCCGGACGCCCCACCCCAAACTATCTACCGAAGTAGACTAGCAATCGATGACGTGGAGGTCGTGCGGGGTCTTGGTGAAGGGCTCGTAACCGTTCTCGGTGACGACACCGTAGTCCTCCAGGCGCACGCCGCCCACGCCCGGCAGGTAGACGCCGGGCTCCATGGTGACAACCGAGCCGACCTCGATGATGTTCTTGCTGCGGTTGAAGTTGGGCAGCTCGTGGATGTCGATACCAACGCCGTGGCCCAGGCCATGGTTGTAGTAATCGCCATAACCGGCATCGCCGATGATCTTCTTGGAAAGCTTGAAAATGTCGTTGCCCTCGACGCCCGGATGGATGGCGGCGACGCACTCCTCGTGCGTACGGCGCACGAGCGCATAGAGGTCAAGCTGCTCGGGCGTGGGCTCGCCCATCACGACGGTACGCGTCATATCGGAGCGATAGTCGCAGTAGCCCGCGCCGTAATCCATGAGGACGAAGTCGCCCTTCTCGATCACGCGGTCGCTCGGGACGGCATGCGGGTTGGCGGTGTTGGGACCACTCGCCACGATGGAACCGAAGGCCAGGCTGTCGGCGCCGTTGGCAAACATAAAGTTCTCGAGCTCGTTGCGGACCTGCTTCTCGGTCATACCGGGCTTAATAAAGCCGAGCATGTGCTGGAAGGCGGCGTCAGTGATCGACTGCGCGTGGCGCATGAGCTCGATCTCCTCGGCATCCTTAATGGCGCGCATCTTGCGGATGTCGTCATGCATCAGCGGCAACATGCAGGCGACGGAACGGTCCTCCAGACCACGCTGGATGCCCTGGTAGAAGTTGATCTGCATGTCGTCCTCGACGGCGCAGACACGGCACTTGTTGGCCGCGATCTTTCCGGCGACCCAACCGGGAATGGTGCCCTCGTCCATGTCGTAGACCCAGGGGCTGCCGGCGGGCGTATTCTCCTCAAAGCTGTTGAGATAGCGCGAGTCGGTGTGGAACAGGCACTGGTCGGCCGTAATAAACGCGGCGTGCGGGAACTCGAAGGTATAGTCGAAGACGCCCTTCACGCCCGTGAGCCAACGGAGATTGGCCTCATCGCGCACCACGATAGCGTCGTAGCCACGCTCGACCATCAGGGCGCGGACACGCTCAATACGACCGGCAGGACCGGCAGCAAACTCAGACATGCAGATTCCTTTCTTATTGTCCTCAATAAAGACGGGACGGGTTTCAATCAAGCGACGGAATCGCACGCGATCCGTAACCGATCGGAAACCCGCCCCTCAAAATGATACGAAAGACGATGGATGTCAATAAATCTTAGAGAAGTTCTTTGCGAGAGGCCAGGTAAGCCTGGGCATGGCGCTCGAGAACCTCATCCTCGACATTTGTCAGGCGGATGGCACCGAGTGCCGCAGGCAACGGCAGCATGCTGCGGTTCGAGCGCGCAAACTGCTGTTTGCGGAACTCCTCGATATATGCGGCAGGCTCCAGATCGAAGGCGAGCTCCTCGATACCAAAGTCCTCCATGCAGTCATCGACGTCAAAGACGTAATCGATATCGAAGTCGCAGGCATCGTGGGCAAGGCGCGCCTCAAAACGCATGCCCTCGGACAGCAGCTGATACGCAGGAATGTCCGCCGCAGCATCGCCAAGGCAGACGCGAAGCGTGCGCTCCCCCGTCTTGCCAAAGTCGAGCGCATGGCGAGCACTGGGGTTCGTGGCCATCAGTACGTCCTTGCGCGCGGTCTGGGACCACTGCACGGCATTGACGAGCGCGACCTCCTCACCCGCGAGAATCTCGGGGACGGTCTCGGTAAACTGGTTCCAGCGCGACTTGCTGCTCGAAAGCATAGTACCCACGAGCACGGCATACCCGCGCTTAAGGTCCTCGGACTCGGCCTCGCGAACAAGATCGAGGTTACACACGACCAAACCCGGCTCGGGACGGAACGCGATAGCGGGAAGCGCGTTGGCCGCAGAAGCGACGAGCGGCTCCATGGTCGTGGCGACGGTGAGCATGGCGTCGAAGGTCGTCGGCACCAGAGCGCACTCGGTGCGACCGCACCACTGGTTGGCACACCAGCAAACAACCGAGCACGTCGCGGCGTCACCGACGGCGACAACCAAGTCATCGCAGGTAATGCCGTTGTTCGACAGGGCGCTAAAGATAGCATCGGCGTCAGTTAAGGTCGCGCCGGAGGACGAAACTTCGAGCGACAGCTGCGAGACAGAAAAGCCCGCATCGATCAGCGCGTGCTCAACGACCTCACCAAAGCGCTTGGACATGGCGGCATTCCAGACCACCATCGCGCGCTTGGGCTTGCCCACGACCGACGCAAACATTCGCGACAGCTCGCTAAACGCGCCAAACCCGACACGAACATCGACGCTGCGGTTTTGAAAATTGATAAGTTGACGGCGAATCATAGCAGTCCACGCTCCAAAAGCATCTCGGCACAAACGTAGGAAACGTCCTCGAAGGACTTATTGCGAATATCGAGGGTAATGTCGGCCGCTTGACGGTACAACGGGCGTCGATGCTCGAACAGACGAGCCGCATGCTCGGGCGAACGAAAATCGGGACGCGTGTCGCAACGGCGAATCTGGCGTATTGAGTCCTCAAAGTCGCCCTCGAGGTACACACAGGTGCCCATCTCGTGCATCAACTCGATATTAATCGGCGTCTCGACAATGCCGCCCCCGCACGAAACCAGCAGGCTACGCTCGCTTTGGAGGGACCGCAGTGCCGAGGTCTCGAGTTCGCGAAAACGCTCCTCGCCCTCGGTCTCAAAAATCTCGGTTACCGACTTGCCGCAGCGGCGCACGACCAGTCGATCGGTATCGATAAACCGCCGCTTGAACATAGTGCCCACGTTGCGCGCGAGCGTGGATTTGCCCGCGCCCAAAAAGCCGATAAAGAAGATATGGTCGCAGCCGTGCTTGGTGTGCTGGGACATGACGAAACCTATTCCTCGCAGGGAAGGTCGCGCAGGGCCCGGCGCTCAAAGATACGGAAGATCTGCGTATACCACAGGTCCTGAGTTGCCTGCGGCTTGACCAGGATCGTGTCGACACCGGCAAAGTTGCCGCTCCACACGTCGGTGTAGAGCTGGTCGCCGATCAGTACGGCCTCGTCGGCCGTAGCGCCCAGGCGCTTAAGGCCCGCCTTAAGGGCAAACGGCGCCGGCTTCATGGCGTGGCTGATGGCCTCGAGCCCCAGCTCGCGGGCCGATGACATGACCTGGTCACGATGCCAGTTGTTGGACACCATGCACAGTTTAAAGCCCTTGGCGTGGGCGGCGTCGAGCCAGGCGGAAACCGCAGCGGGCACCTGCTCGGTATCGCGCGGCACCAGGGTGTTATCGCGGTCGAGCAGAATAGCGCGCTTGCCATCGGCCCACAGGGTATCGAGGTCGATGCAGTCAACCGAGGCAACGTATCGTTTGGGGCTGAAAATCCTCATGATTAATTCCAAGACTGTTGGTGCTCTTCGTAGGTCTGCGAGAAATACTCCTCGTCCTGCGTAATGTAGAAATACAGGTCA
>CAKUHK010000067.1:0-12492 GCA_934655965.1 uncultured Collinsella sp. | reverse complement strand
GCCTCGAGCGCCTCGCGCTTGGCATCCTCAAGCGTGGAGCGAAGCTCGTCGAGCTCGGTCGACTTGGCGTCGACCTCATCCATCGTCAAAAGGCTGCCTGCACCGTCGATGCATCCCTGCAGTACAGCGCGCTCGTCATCGGTGGTGTAGTCGCCATACATGTTCATGATGATCTGGGCGCGAACCTCCAGGGAGTCGCGTTTGGCCTCCATCGAGGCGTTCCACTCCTGCATGGAGCCAAAGCCATCGCCGCGATAGTCGACGGGCTGCACCAGCGTCGCCTCGGACGGTGTGGATCCGACGGAATCAGACAGTGTCGCCGCGTGGGCATCGGTTGCGCCGGCGCCCGCCAAAAGTGCCACGGTCAGGGCGGCAGAAAGGGCGGCGGCTTTCGGTTTTCGTGAATCGATCCTCATGTAGCTGGAAACCTCCGTAGTGAATTTTTGCTGCGTTTGAGCTGCGTGTGATTCGATCGCGCTGCATAGTACCCCGAGCAATTCGCGACCTGCAGTTTTTCTCAAAAGGTGCACGTCATTTGCGTAAAACGAACATTCACTCAACAGGAGTTTTCCACAACTCGCATGCATAAAGCGTGCCGAAAACCCTGTTTCGGCACGCTTTCTATGCAAAAAAGACGCCTGCGCAAACATTGTTCGCACAGGCGTCTTGAGCAGGCATTTTATGCAGTTATACCCATCGAGTCGCAAGGGGGCCTTGCACAAGTCGCCCTACTCGTCCAGCGCGGCGAAGGCCTGCTTCAGATCCCAAATGATATCCTCGGCGTTCTCGGTACCGATGGAAAGACGGATCGTGGAGGGCGTGATGTTCTGCTCGGCAAGCTCCTCGGCAGAGAGCTGGGAGTGCGTGGTGGTAGCCGGGTGCACGACGAGCGACTTGACGTCGGCCACGTTGGCGAGCAGCGAGAACACCTGCAGGTGATCGATGAACTTCCAAGCGGCCTCCTGGCCACCCTTAATCTCAAAGGTAAAGATCGAGGCACCGCCGTTGGGGAAGTACTCCTTGTAGAGCTCGTGATCGGGGTGCTCAGGCAGGCTCGGGTGGTTCACCTTGGCGACATGGCTGTCGCCGATCAAGAACTCAACAACCTTCTTGGTGTTCTCGACATGGCGATCAACGCGCAGCGACAGGGTCTCGGTGCCCTGGAGCAAGACCCAGGCGTTGAACGGGCTGATGCAGGCGCCCTCGTCACGCAGCAGGATAGCGCGGACATAGGTTGCGAAGGCGGCAGGACCAGCAGCCTCGGCAAACGAGACGCCATGGTAGGAGGGGTTGGGCTCGGCGATCTGGGCGTACTTGCCGCTTGCCTTCCAATCGAAGTTACCGCCGTCGACGATCACACCGCCCAGCGAGGTGCCGTGACCACCGATGAACTTGGTTGCGGAGTGGACGACGATGTTGGCACCGTGCTCCAGCGGACGGAACAGATACGGGGTGCCAAAGGTGTTGTCGACGACAACCGGCAGACCGTGCTTCTTGGCGATCTCGGAGATGGCATCGATGTTGGGGATGTCGGAGTTGGGGTTGCCGAGCGTCTCGAGGTAGATGACCGTGGTGTTGTCCTTGATGGCGCCCTCGACCTCTTCCAGGTTATGGGCATCGACAAAGGTGGTCTCGACGCCAAACTGGGAGAGCGTGTGCTCCAGCAGGTTGTAGGAACCACCGTAGATGGTCTTCTGGGCCACCACATGGTCACCGGCCTGGGCGAGTGCCTGCAGGGTGTAGGTGATAGCGGCAGCACCGGAAGCAACGGCGAGGCCGGCCACGCCGCCCTCGAGCGCGGCGATACGGTCCTCAAAGACGCCCTGGGTGGAGTTGGTCAGACGACCGTAGATGTTACCGGCGTCGGCAAGGCCAAAGCGGTCGGCGGCGTGCTGGGCGTTGCGGAACACGTAGCTCGTGGTCTGATAGATAGGCACGGCGCGGGCATCGGATGCGGGATCGGCGCTCTCCTGGCCAACGTGCAGCTGCAGGGTATCGAAACCAAAGGTGTGCTCGGGGTTGTTGATGAACTGGCTCATGATGATCTCCTTGATCGAACGAAAGTAAATAAATAAGAAAGAAGTACGTCGCTGTCTCCTGATCACGCCGACGGACGCAAACAGGAGCCCGGCATTCGTCTTGGTAAGCAATTCATATGCGGGTCTCCTTTCACATCCCGGTTTCGTGGTCGGCCTAATTACCTACCGCCTTTGTGTGTTTTGAATAGTACGAGCATTGTTTCGCTCGGTCAATCACTTAAAAGCGCTAACCTGTTATCTGTTATATAGATAGCAATCGAAAGGACGGAGCCGATGACCCTTCAGCAACTTCGCTTTCTGATCGCCGTGGCAGAGTCCGGCTCAATCAACGCCGCAGCTCAGCGCCTCTATACCGCTCAGTCCAACATCTCAAACGCCGTCAAAAGCCTAGAACAGGAACTCCACTTGGAAATCTTTACGCGCTCCAGCCGCGGTGTCACGCTCACCAACGACGGTACCGAGCTTTTGGGTTATGCGCGCCAGGTTGTAGAACAGGCCGATATGCTCGAAGCACGTTACGAGGACGGCGGCACCCCGCAAGCCCGCCTTGCCATCTCCGCCCAGCACTATGCCTTTTCGGTCGAAGCCTTCGTCAACGTGGTCGAGCGTTGCCGCGACAGCAAGTTCGAGTTCATCATGCGCGAGACCACCACATCGCAGATCATCGACGACGTCCGCGCATTTCGCAGCGATATCGGCATTCTGTATCTGGACGACTTTAACGCCCGCGTCCTTCAAAAGGCCTTCGCCGACGCCCGCGCGAGCTTCCACCCTCTCTTCGACGCAACGGTTCACGTCTTCGTGAGCGAGCACCACCCGCTCGCCCGCCGCCCGCAGCTGTCCCTTGCCGATCTTACGCCCTACACCCGCTACAGCTTTGAGCAGGGCACCTCGAACTCCTTCTATTACGCCGAGGAGCCGTTTAGCTATATCCCCTGCGACCGCAACATTCGAGTCTCGGACCGTGGCACGCTCACCAACCTTCTCATCACCTCGAACGGCTACACCTTGTCGACCGGCGTGCTCTCAAACGAAATGCAATGGGGCATGGCATCGATTCCGTTGGCAGACGCCCCGACGATGCGCGTGGGCTACATCATGCACGACGAGCGCAAGCCCTCTCCCCTGCTGCAGCAATACCTCGACGAGCTCGACCGCATCATCCGCGAAAGCCAGCCCTCGGGCAACGAGGCAGAAGCGATGGAGCACTAGCCCTCAACGAACGTGGCGCTACAATGGACACCCACGAGAGAAGCACCCAGCGAAAGGAACCATGTGAAGGTCATCATCTATACCGACGGCTCGGCCCGATCAAACCCGGGACGCGGCGGCTATGGCGCCGTGCTCAAATACACCAACCCCGCCGGCAAAACCTTCACCTCCGAGCTTTCGCGTGGTTACGCCAAGACCACCAACAACCGCATGGAGCTCATGGCCGTCATCGTGGCGCTCGAGGCGCTCAACCGCCCCTGCGAGGTCGAGGTCCATTCCGACTCGCAGTACGTCGTCAACGCCTTTAACAAGCATTGGATCGACGGCTGGAAAAAACGCGGTTGGAAGACCGCCAACAAGCAGCCCGTTAAGAACCGCGACCTGTGGGAACGCCTGATCACCGCAAAGAGCAAGCACAAGGTCGAGTTCATCTGGGTTAAGGGTCATGCCGGCCACGAGCTCAACGAACGCTGCGACGAGCTCGCCACCACTGCAGCCGACGGCGCCAGCCTCGATATCGACACCGGCTTTAACGAGAGCGACCTGTAACGGCGTTTTCGCACGAATTTTTCGTTCTCCCGCGCTACACTCATCCTGTAGACCAAACAACGCAAGGGGGACATATGCTGCGCATCGCGACCATCGGCACATCCATGATCACCGACGACTTCATCCAGGTCGTCAACGCCAACGACCTGGCTGCATTCGTGGGCACGCTCTCGCGCAATGCCGAGCGCGGCGCCGCCTTTACCGCTGAGCACGGCGGCGAGCGCAACTTCACCGCACTCGATGAGCTCGCGTCCGCCGACGATGTCGATGCCGTCTATATTGGCAGTCCTAACGCACTTCACCACGAGCAGGCCCTTGCCTGCATCGCCGGCGGCAAACACGTCATCGTCGAGAAGCCCTTCTGCGCCACCGAGGCACAGGCGCTGGAGGTCTTCCGCGCCGCCGAGGCAGCGGGCGTTGTAGCCCTCGAGGCCATGCGCCCCCTCCATGACCCCGCCTTCCACGCCATCGAGGACGCCTTAGGCGAGATTGCGCCCATTCGCCGCGCTTCGCTGCGCTTTGGCAAATATTCTTCGCGCTACAACGAGGTTCTCGCGGGACGTGCCACCAATATCTTCGACTGCCACATGGCATCGGGGTCCCTCATGGATATCGGCGTCTACACTGTCGAGCCCATGGTCGAGATCTTCGGCATGCCCTCCGGCCTCACCAGCATGACCACGTTGCTGGATCCCGCCACGCAACAGCTCACGAACGGACCCATCGACGGCTGCGGTTCCATCCTCGCCAGCTACGGCGGCGGCCGCATCTCCGTCGAACTTGCGCACTCCAAGATCACGAATGACCTACTGCCCTCGCAGATCGAAGGCGAGCGCGGCACCATCCAGATCGACCATCTGTCCACGCCTCGTAACGTCCGCATCGACTATCGCGGCGACGTCGTGCGCGGCTCGGCGACCGAAGCGCCGCGCGAGCAGGGCGACAACGGCCGCGTGCTCGACCTGCCCAAATCGAACAACACCATGGAGTACGAACTCGCCGACTTTATCACCGCCATCGGCAGCATCGATAACGTTAAGGAAGAGATTTGGGAAACCCCGGCCGGGCGCCACGAGCTTGGCCATTACCGCGACGTCACGCTTGTCTCACTGCGTATTATGGATGCCGTGCGCCAACAGGCCGGCATCGCCTTCCCCGCCGATTCGGTCAAGCAGGCCTAGCGATGGGTTTCTTCGACAAGCTCTTCTCTGGCGTCAATCGCGAACCCCAAAAACCCACTGACGTCGAACTCGAGCTGCGCCGCAGGCTTACCGTGCTGGCAAGTGACGAGGCCACTCAAGACACTCCCCTGCGCTATTTCTTGCGCTGGACGGGGCAAGTCCAGGGCGTCGGCTTTCGCTTTACCAACACCAACCTCGCGCAGGCACGCGCACTCACCGGTTGGGTGCGCAATATGGAAGACGGCTCGGTCGAGATGGAGGTGCAGGGCGCACCGGCGAATATCCTGTCTCAGCTCGAGGCGCTTCATGCCTCCTACGAGCGGATGGGAACGCGTTTTCGCCTTGCAGATGCCCAGGCCCAAGCCCCGCTTGCCAATGAAGACGGTTTCAGTCCTCGTTATTAGTATTGTGTGCTAAATACGGTATCATTTAAGTACGACCGTTGATAGAGAAGAGGCGAAGCGCATGGCAGTGCAAAGAAGAAATACCAAGCAGCGGAAGCTGGTTCTTGATGCCGTGCGCCAAAGCTATAACCATCCTACCGCCGACGAAATCTACAACGTCGTGCGCGCGCAGGATGACAAGATCAGCCGCGGCACGGTCTACCGCAACCTCAACCTCTTGGCCGATGCTGGGGAGATTCTCTCTATCAAGACGCCGGGCGGCAGCCGCTTCGATCGCACTATCGAGCCGCATGCGCATATCATCTGCTCCTCGTGCGGTCGCGTCATCGACGTGCCGCTCCCCTTCGACACCCAGCTCGATACCAAAGCGTCCGAGCAAATCGGCTGGAACGTCACCTCGCACTACACCATCTTCGAGGGCCTTTGCCCCGACTGCCGGTAGATATTTGGGACATGCCTTAAAATCTACCTTTCCACCGTCATGCGGCCAAAAGTAGATTTCTAGGCATGTCCCAAATATCTACTCGGCGAGCAGGCGACGCAGTTCCTCTTCCACCGTTCGCACATAGCGGACACGGTCGTTGATGCCGCGCATAGTGGGATTGCAGTTTTCCATCAGATAGGGATGCCCAACGACGTTGAGCATATCGCGATCGTTCTCATTGTCGCCAAACGCCATCATCTCATCAGGCGAAATCCCCAGCGCGCGACCGTAGTCGGCAAGCGCGGAACCTTTGCCCGAACCAAAACCGATAAAGTCCGTCCATTCGGTTCCCGACGTCATGACATCAACCCGGTCGCTAAAGTGACGCTCGAAACACTCCAATGCCGCAGGCTGCTCTGCCTCGGGCGTCTGAAATGCAATCTTAATGACATCCTCGTCGATGTCCTCGGGACGGTCGACCACCGCCACATCGCAATGGACCTCGTAACGCAAGTGGTCCACAAACGCATCGTTGCCGCTCATGGCGTAGAGGTGTCCCTCACAGGAAAGAGTAACGTCGGCATGGGGGTAGGCGACCACGGCGTTCGCGATATCCATCGCCAGGTCACGTTCCATAGAGCGCTTGACGACGGCACGCCCCTCACTCATGACCAGGGCGCCGTTTTCGCACACGTAACCCAGCTCGTCGGCCACCGGGGCAAACAGATAGCGCAGGCTCGCATATTGGCGACCGCTTGCCGGCATAAACACAATGCCACGACGGTGCAGCTCATCGATGAGCTCAAATGCCTCGGGACGCGGCTCGCGCTCCCCCGGATGCAGTAACGTGCCGTCCAGATCACACGCGATCAGCTTGATTCCTTCAAGACCCATGTGCTTCCCCCAAAGCATCTCATCAACAGCAAGACGGACTTTGATTGCCTCTCAAAGTCCGTCTTGCGTATATGCGCGCTTACTTACGCGCCTTTTTTACGATCGTAAAGTCTGGAGCCATGCTCACAACGACATCTGCCGCACTCGACGCAAAGCGTCGGCTGGCATCGAGCTCGCGCGTAACCACCGAGAGTCGAACGCCCTCGATACCCCGGAGCATGCGGCCTAAAACCGGCTGCAGCGGTGTATACATGCGCACGGTATGCTCGTCCGAGTCGCCCCGAAACAGCGGCGCATGCATGTTGCCAATCTCCCAGCACACGTGTGCAAGCGCGATAGGGTCCATGCGATCGACTTCGACCAGATAGACCTCGGCGCTGCGCAGGCGCACGACAACCGCCACGGGCACCGTGCCCGAGCGGTCGATGGCAAGCACGTCACCGTCGGCAAGTCGTTCACTGTCAGCAACGCCCGGTCCAATATCAACCGTACGTCCCAGCTCCGTGATGCCCACAAACGCGCGGACATCCGCCTGATCCCAATCGAGCAGCAGCTCGTCAATCTCAAACGCGCCGCCCAGCTCCCGACGAAGCAGAAGCTCATAGGACGGATCGTTGAGATTTCCCAAGCGCGTCGTCGAAACCAGCTTCGCAGGCATAGGCTAGCCCTCGACCTCGACAAGCTCGATATCAAAGTTGAGGTCCTTGCCGGCCAGCTCGTGGTTGGCGTCGAGCGTCACGGCCTCGGACGTCACATCGATGACCACGGCGGGAACGGGCATGCCGCTCGGCGTGGACAGGAAGAGCTTCATGCCCTTCTCGATCTGCTCGATGTTGGGGACCTGCTCGGCCGGGAAAGTCAGAACCATCTCGGGGTTATGCTCGCCGTAGGCATCAGCGGCAGGAATGTGCACGGTCTTCTTCTCGCCCACCTGCATATCGACCACAGCGGCGTCGAAGCCCTTGATCATCTGGCCGGCACCGCAGGTGAACTCCAGCGGCTCACCGCGATCGTAGGAGCTGTCGAACTGCGTGCCGTCGTCGAGCGTACCGCGGTAATGGGTCTTGACCTTCTTGCCCTGGTTGGACATGGAAACCTCCGTGATAGGGGCGGCGTACAATACGAGCCGCCATGAACATATGGCGCTAACTATACCCTAGTCATACAATTTGAGGACAGTTTGCAAAGAAACGCTGCAACCGGAGGAACCATGGCATATCCCGTATTTGACCTGCACTGCGACACCGCCGACCGCATCGGCTGGGCCACGCTCGACCTTGACCTGCGCTTTACCGCGGGCACCGATGGCTATTTCCCCGGCGACGAGACGCATCCGCAGGATTTCGACCTTATCGAGGGCAACGCCTGCGCCATCTCGCTCACAAAGATCGGCAAGACCCCGTGGGCGCAGTGCTTTGCCACGTTTGTCCCCGACGAGATTCCCGCCGTCCACGCCGCGCGCTTCCAGGCGCAAATCATGGCACACATGAGCGGCCAGGCAATGCTCAACCACGACCGCATGGTCAACGTGCGCAGCGCATCGGACATTCGTCCCGCACTCAAAGACGGCAAGGTCGCCTGTATCCACACCATCGAGAATGCCACCTTCTTTGCCGAGGACCCCGCATTGATCGAGGTGCTCAAGAGTCTCGGTGTGCTCATGTCGTCGCTCAGTTGGAATGCCCAGGGCCCGCTCGCGAGCGGCCACGACACGCACGCCGGCCTCACCACCGCCGGTATTGAGGCGCTCACGCAGATGGAGCAGGCCGGTATGGTGCTCGACGTTTCCCATCTTAACGACGAGTGCTTTGACGAGGTGGCCGCCCGCGCCACGCGCCCCTTTGTGGCCAGCCACTCCAACTCCCGCACCGTCTGCGGCGTCAAGCGCAACCTCACCGACGACCAGTTCCGCACCATTCGCGACATGGGCGGCATCGTCGGTCTCAACTACTGCAGTGAGTTCCTCTCCAACGAAGCAACCGACGAGACCGCCGCAGACGTCACCTTCGACCAGCTGGCGGCACACATCGAGCACTGGCTCGACTTAGATGGCGAGGACGCCATCGCACTCGGCGGCGACTGGGACGGCGCCGCGGTGCCCGCTTTCCTCTCTGATGCCAGCAAGATGCCCGAGTTCCAGAACATGCTTTCCAAGCACTTTGGCAAGACCGTGATGCAGAAGCTCTGCAGCGACAACGCCCTCGCTTTCTTCGAGCGTTATTAATTTCGCACCCCTTGGACGGGCTGGCATACCGAGCGGTTGGCATGCCAGCCCGTCCCCAATTTAAAGGAACATTTTTGACGCAGCAGTTTACGATTTCCGTACCCCGACCAGATGGAGCGCCCATCCCCGTCGTCGTTACCAAAAAGCGCGTCAAGAACTTCAACCTACGCGTCACATCGAGCGGCGAGGTCCACGCCAGCGCACCGCTCTTCGCCAGCCGCGAGCGCATCGAGGCGTTCGTGAAACGCAACAGTGCATGGATTGTCAGCCGGCTCGCTCAGCGCGAGCAACATCGGGGGACGGTGAGAGAGCCGCTCAGCCCCTCGTCCATTATCGCGCTTTGGGGCAGGCCCGCTACCGTACAGGATGCACTCGACCGCAACTTTGAATCGCCTGCACCACGACCCAAACAAGCCACCTTCGCAAGTTTTATGGGCACTGACAAGTCGGACAAACGTCCACAGGCCAAGCAGCACACAATCCTCGACGGCCTAACGCCCGAAGAACTTCAGGCCCGCATCGACCAACTCTATACGTCCGAGGTCACCGCGGCACTCCACGACATCGTACACGCCTATGAAATCGCAATGGGCGTTACCGTAGCCCGCGTCTCCGTGCGCAGCATGAAGACACGTTGGGGCTCATGCACGCCCAAAACCGGAGCCATTCGCATCGCACGCGAACTTGCCGCCTATCCCATCGAGTGCCTCGACATGGTTGTCGCCCACGAGCTCGTCCACCTACTCGAGCCGAGTCACAACCAGCGCTTTCACGCCCTGCTCGACACCTATTGCCCCAACAACAGAGCACTGTCGCAGCGACTCAAAAAACCGCCCGCCGAAGAGTTCTAGCGTCGACTAGCGCACACGCTCAATCTCGACGCCACAGCTTGCCAGGGGCAGGCCGACAGGGGCCCACGGCTTATCGAGCTTAATACGAACACCGAGCAGCGAGGGGTAACGGCGCAGTAGCATCTGGGCTGTCCCCTCGGCTGCCGCCTCGATGAGCTTAAACGTATGCTCGCGCAGATAGCCATCGACATCATGGCACACCGAGCCGTAATCAATCGAGGCGTCCAGATCATCGCGCTCCCCCGCTGCCCGCAGGTCGGCATAAAGCACCAAGGACACAATGAACTTCTGACCCAGCGCGTTTTCCTCGGGATACACGCCGTGATTAGCAAAGACCTCAAGGCCGTCGATAGTAATGCGGTCGGCATGGCGCAGATCGTCATAGCTCACGTGGGGAACCGCCGTCGCGGTGGAGATATCGCCCCTGCCACGGCGGGCCAGTTCGGCCCCTTCGACCTTGGTTGCGTTCTCGGGTAGCTTTTTATTAGTCATCGCGATCGTCTCCTTCGTTTAGGACCCCGACCGCGCATACCGACTACACGCGAATCGACAGGTTCTTTTTATCATCGCTCCAGTTGCAAGCATTGCGCGCAGGGCATGCAAAGCAGGCACGCGAGGCCTTGTCAGCTGCATAGAGCAGACGCTCGAGCGGCTGACTGTTCACACGCAGCTTTCGATGGCCCAAGATAGCTGTCTTAATGGCCGCAGCGTCGGCCGGCGCAAACGCCACATCGTCGGGCATACCGGCGAGGATCGCATCGGCAACGCGCTCGCTTGCAACATCATGGGATATACCCGATTCGTACTGTTCATCTTTGCCGATATCGTGAAGAAGTGCCGTGGCATAGACGACCTCGCGGTCAAATCCGAGTTGCTCCTCGAGATTCTTGATCCACATAATGCGAGCGACATCGAGCAGATGATCAATACCGTGGCAACAAAAGATGCGCCCGGATTCCAGCTGAGCAATGTTGCCCAGATGGCGCCGGTACAGCCCGTTGGCACAGATGTAATCGATGCGAGGCATGGCGCCAAAAGGAGCCAAGCCCGAGGCCATAAAGCCACGACGTGGCGTTCCCTCGTCAGTATTCGATGCAAAGTCGTTAACGACTCTCATGTTAGCGTCCCAGCATCCTAAAGAATCGCTCCTCGAGCGCAGGATCGGACTCAAAGACGCCGCGACGGGCAAGTGTCACGGTCTTGGTGCCGGGCTTTTGCACACCGCGCATGGTCATACACATGTGTTCGGCCTCCATCAACACAATCGCCCCTTGGGGAGCGAGATAATCCATGAGAGCGTCGGCAACCTGCGCGCACAGCTGCTCCTGAAGCTGCAGGCGGCGGGCGTAAACCTCCACCGTACGGGCAAGTTTAGAGAGTCCGGCCACGCGACCATTGGGGATATAGCCAATCGCTGCCTTGCCATAAAACGGCAGCAGGTGATGTTCGCATAGCGAGTAAAACGTAATGTCGCGCTCGATGACCAAATCGTTCGAAGCGACGGCAAAGGTTTTGGACAGGTGCTCCTCGGCGCTCTGATCCATACCGCCGGCAATCTCGCCATACATGCGGGCAACGCGTGCCGGCGTCTCCAGCAGGCCCTCACGAGTTGGGTCCTCGCCTATGCCCTCAAGCAACAACTTAATGGCGGCCTCGACTTTTTCCTGATCGACCATCTGGGCCTCACTTTTCCGATTTCACGTTCGCGCTATGGTACCACGC
This sequence comes from uncultured Collinsella sp., assembly GCA_934655965.1. GTDB lineage: Bacteria > Actinomycetota > Coriobacteriia > Coriobacteriales > Coriobacteriaceae > Collinsella. The sequence continues at coordinate 992 of CAKUHK010000067.1, read as the reverse complement.
TGGCGCACAGCCGCCACCAGCTACATAGTATGGGTCGAATAGACAGGATCGTCCCGCCAAAGCTCCGCAGCGTCGCAAAGCGCAACGTTCTCACGCGCAGCGCGGGCGCGCGTGGCGTTCATATCGATCACGCGCTGATTACTCGAACCCCTAAAACGAAGCGAAATATCGTACAGGTCCTGAACAAACGGACCGTCCACCAACATATCAAGACAGGTAAGGATGCGGTCCGTGACCTCGGTATGATGACGGCCACCCGGCATGAGCTCCTCGAGCACATCACCGGTAAAGCACCAAATAGTCTTCCCCGACTCTACTGGATAGGCAGCGCGAACACGCTCGACAAAGTCAACGAGCCCCGCCTGATTCTCGGGCTCCATAGGCTCGCCGCCCAAAATCGTCAGACCGTCAATAAAGGGATGATCGAGGCTCTCGATAATCTTATCCTCGACGGCACGATCGAAGGGCTCGCCCGCAGCAAAATCCCACGCGACAGAGTTAAAGCAGTTCTTGCACCCACGACGGCACCCGCTCACAAACAGAGAAGTACGAACGCCTTCCCCATCAGCAATGTCGAAATACTTAATGTTCGCGTAGTTCATAGGTAACCTTCCTGGGGGTCTGGAGTATATCATCCCGTCCTCAAACATTCTCGGCCTTTGGCCTGCGAAACTGCGGGCGGGACGATATACTCCAGACCCCTCGCGAGCGATACTCGGTGAACGAAGCGAACATCGAGTATAGGGTTCGAGGTCCAATAAAAACTTTGTTGCAGCTCAACCGTCGTTGCAAGCAAATCGCTGCTGCAGCTCAACTCATTTCCGCTAAGAACTTCGAGGAGTGAGCAGACCGTGTGCTGCATCTCAGCTATGTCAACTTGGCTGCCCCGTAGCGAGACGCCGGACCTTTGCTCGATATGAGTTCCGCACGAACAGGAGGCGCCAGTGGCGCCTCCGTCGTGAGTCAGGACTGTCCGAAATTGAGAGGCAAGG
>CAKUHK010000066.1:0-12697 GCA_934655965.1 uncultured Collinsella sp. | reverse complement strand
TAAAGCCGTTTGTCTCCACCCGCATAGCGGGTGGGTTGAAGCTGGCCGCTGCGCGCCCAGCAGACTAAAGTCTTTACTCAAAGGCGGTGGCAGACGCATTGTCTGCCACCGCCTTTTATACCGGATTCTATAGGTATGCGGGGTGTCTACTCCATACCCAGCAGCTCACGCATCTGGGTTGCGTAGTTAGATGCCATGTTGCCGTAGACAATCTGCACGCCGCCGTTGACATGCACGATGCCACGCGCTTCGAGCTTTTCGGTAAACTCGGCGTCATCAACCACCTTGTCACAGTCATTGAGCTGGATGCGCAGACGGGTGAAGCAGGCCTCGACAGACTTAATATTGTTGTCGCCGCCCACTGCCTCAACGATGGCGGGAATGAGGTCGCTGATCACGGTCTTGGGAGCCTTTGCGGCCTCATCGTCGGATTCTTCCTCGCGACCGGGGGTCTTCAAGTCCTTCTTGAGAATGATGAACTTGAAGACAAAGTAGTACACCACGAAGTAGATGGGGCCGAGGAACAGGATAACCTGCCAGTTGGAGCCCTTGGCTGCACCCATAATGCCGTTAAAGATCAACGACAAGAGCGGGCCGCCGAAGGACGCGGAACCAGCCACGTTGAACTGCAGGATATAGGTCAGCGCATAGGCAAGACCAGCCATGAGAGCGTGGAACACGTAGAGGATGGGCGCGATAAACAGGAAGGAGTACTCGAGCGGCTCGGTAATGCCGGAGAGGATGCAAGGCACCACGATGGCGATCATGAGCGCTGCGGTCTTCTTCTTGTTCTTGGGAAGTGCCGTCTTGTAGAAGGCGAGTGCAGCGCCGGGCAGGCCAAACATGGCGAAGATGACCTTGCCGTTCATGACAAAACGGCTGACCTCGATGTTAAACGGCGTGCTGGGAGAGCCCAGGATCGCGTTGTAGATATTGATAGCGCCCTGAACAGTCTGGCCGTCGATGGTCTCGACGCCACCGAGCGACGTGAAGAAGAACGGCAAATAGACAAAGTGATGCAGGCCAAAAGGCAGGAGCATGCGCTCGCCGGCGCCGTAGACAAATGCACCAAAGGCACCCGTAGTCTTGATGAACTCGGACAGCGCACCGAGAGCGTTCTGAATAAACGGGAAAACAAAGGACATGACCAATGCGAGGACGCTGCACGAGAGCAGCGTTACCGCCGGAATAAAGCGCGTGCCGTTGAAGATGGAGAACACGGCAGGCAGCTCAATCTTGTAGTAACGATTATGCAACCATGCGACGATTGCACCCACCAGAAGACCGCCGATAACGCCAGTGTCGAGCGTGGTGATACCGAGGATGGTGCTCTGACCCGTCGTAAGATTCGCGGGATCGATAACGCCGGTCGCCGTAAGGAACGTACCCATCACGGAGTTCATGCACATGTAGCCCAAAAAGCCACAAAGCGCCGCGGTAGCCTTCTCAGACTTGGCGAAGCCATAGGCGAGACAAATCGAGAAGATAACCGGGATGTTGTTCATAACGATGCCGGCAGCGGCCTTGAGAATCGAAAAGAAGATCGCAAAGCCCGGAGCAGCAAGCCAGGGAACAGCTGCCGTAAGGGTGGGGCTGGTAAAGGCATTGCCAAAGCCCTGAAGAATGCCGGCGATTGGCAGGATCAAGACAGGCGTCATGAGGACTTTGCCCAGGCGCTGGAACTTTGCCAGCAGCTCATCTTTGTTCATGGGATACCCCTCTTAAAGAAACGGGGCGTGCAGCTCTACAGCCCACACGCCCCATAACAGTTATCAAGCGCTATGGAACTAGCTACTTAAGCTCCGGCCAGTAATCCTTATTGGCCTCGATGAGCTTGTCGAGCACTTTGCGAGCCTTCTTTGCGTCACCGACCAGACGATTAAGCGTGAGTGCCTGCAGAGCCTTCTCGTAGGAACCCTCCATCCAAGCCTCAACAGTCAGGCGCTCATAGGCGTACTGGTTCTCCATAAGACCGCGATAGAAGGTGCCAATCTTGCCAACAGCATAGGGCTGCGGGCCATTGGCGCCCACGCTTGCCGCGACCTCGACCATGGCGTCATCGGGCATACCCTCGATAATGCCGTTGTTGGGCACGATGACAATGAAGGTCTTGTTGGTGTTGCGATAAATAGCCGAGGTGATTTCCACGATCATATCGCCATGGGCATCGTTCTGCACAACCGAGGACCCCTTGGCAGTACCGACTTGCGCCACGCGCTCGCACTCGGCGAACACGCGCTTCTCACGACCGTTGATGACCTCGTCGGAACGGGTGTAATCGGGGTCGAGGTGAGCGACCTTGTACTCGGGATACAGATAGTACTGCAGATAAGTGTTGGGCAGATAGTCGGGGAAGTCCTCGAGCATGTCCTTGACCATGGCGTAGGTATCAAGCCAGGACTGATCACGCTGCTCGGCATCGGCAGGAAGGAAGCCGTTCTTCTCCGTGTACTCCTTAATCTGCGGGACGAGGTCGTGGCCCTCTTCATCGTAGATGTGCTTGAACCAACCGAAGTGATTGAGGCCGAAGTACACGGGCTCGGTCTTGCTCATATCGCGACCGAGCAGACGACCATAGGAACGCATAAGGTTAACGGGCTGATCGCAAATGTTGAGAACGCGATGCTCGTCGGGCAGGACGCGCTCCAGGCCGTATGCCACGATGGCCGCAGGGTTGGTGTAGTTGATAATCCATGCCTCGGGGCTGTGGGCGCGAACGTCATTGACGATCTCGACCATATCATGCATGGAGCGCATACCGTAAGCCATGCCGCCAGGGCCCACCGTTTCCTGACCGATGATTCCCATATGCAGCGGAATCTTCTCGTCCTTGCTACGCATCTCGTAGCCGCCGGTACGAATCTGGCAGAGCACAAAGTCGACGTCGGTGTACGCCTCGTCCTTATCGGTGGTGTAACCAAACTCCACACCTGGCTCTTCCTCGGCGAAGAGGATCTTGCCAAACTCGCCAATCGGGCGCTGGCGCTCGGCATCGATGTCATAGAGCATCACGCGGTTCAGCGGCAGAATGTCCATGTGCTTGGTCAGGGCTTTAAGAATGCCAGGGCACCACGTGGAGCCGCCGCCAACGATCACAATATTGAGCTTATCCTTCATGTTCCGTCCCTCCAGGGTTGGCTGATCGGTGTTCTCGAAGACCTTGGGCTCCGCGGTTGTCCTTGGCTTGCTTCGTTTCGATTGATATTTTGCGGCCTGAAGTCATTTGCGAACCCCGCACGAACCAAAGCGGAACGAGGACACATGATTTCGTTAACAACACACGTATGTGTAGACCGACACTCACACTTGCGCAGCTCAGGGGCAATAGGCAGTCTTTACCAACTGCCGATTTCTCACTCGGCGACACGAAGCGGTACCATATGCACAGCGGCGTGCGAGGAGCTGAGGTATTTTATGAAAGACCAGGAATCGTTTTACGACCATGTACAGGCCGGCGAGGGTAAGCTCAACGACCTCGAAAGCGAAATCATGCGCTACATCATCGAGCTACGCGATGATATTGACAGCGTCACGCTCAAGAACGTTGCCGAGCATTTTTTTGTTGCCCCCAATACGATCGTGAGGCTTGCCCATAAACTCGGTTTCTCAGGATTCACCGAGCTTAAACGCTCGTATTCAGCCTCACTTGACCGCAACCGCTTCACCATCGAGGCACTTCCTCTTGATACCCAGATCGTGCAGACCAAAGATCTGCTCAACGATCGGACGATCGATGCAGTGGTTGCCCTTATACAAGACGCCTCGCATATCGTGTTCTTCTGCTCGGGCTTTTCGAAATACCCATGCCTAGAAATGGCGGAGAAGCTCAAGATCATGGGCAAGAACACCGATACGCTCAGTGAACGCCATGTCATGAGGCACTACGCCGAATTGCTCGGCAAAAACGATCTTGTCTTTAGCGTTTCGGTCAGCGGTGAGACGCAGGTATCAATCGATGCCACCTCAATAGCAAAGACACGCGGTTGCAAGGTGGTCACGCTCACCGGCTTTTCGCGCAACTCGCTGTCCAAGCTGGCCGACTTCCCCATCTACACCGTGCAAAAGGAAATCCGACTGGACAGCATGGATCTCGACAGTCGCCTGATGTTTTATTACGTGTTTGAATTGATATTTGAGCGCTATTTCGAACTGGCCAAGAAATAAAACTCTGCATGCGCCCGGCTTCGACTCTTTAGCACCCTTCTATATGAAAGGAACCGCTCATGCAACGTGTACTGTTTATCTGTTATGGAAATATCTGCCGCTCGACGATGGCTGAGTCGGTGTTTACCGAGCTCGTGCGCCGCGCCGGGCGCGAGGCGGAGTTTGTCATCGATTCCGCCGCGACCTCGACCGAGGAGATCGGCAACCCGCCGCACCACGGTACCGTTGCCAAGCTACGCGAGGTCGGAATTCCCGTCGTCGCACATCGCGCACGTCAGGTGCGTCGCGCGGAGTATGGCGGCTGGGATCGCATTGTCTATATGGATGCTGAGAACGCGCGTGGCCTGCGTCGCATCTTTGGCGACGACCCCGATGGCAAGATCTCGCGCCTGCTCGATTGGACCGAGCGCCCCGGCGACGTGGCCGATCCCTGGTACACCGGCAACTTCGATGCCACCTACCGCGATGTGCTCGCCGGCTGCACGGCGATGCTCGAGCAGCTGTAGGCGCTCGGGCGACGCGGACACACGGGCCACGCCTTCGGCGCGAAACAAGCGTGGATAATCTCCCGCATGAAAAATGAGCGTGGAAAATCTCTCACTTTGAGCATTCAAGTGCGCTCTAAACGGGAGAAAATCCACGCTCATTTTCTCGGGCAGTGGAACTCGATACGACCAAGGGGCTGCCCCTTTGTCACATTCGGGACTGACCCTAGACCGGCTTGACCTCCAGCTTTATCCCTTCGGAACGGGCGTCACCCAAAACATCCGAAAGGGCCCAAGTCGCATATAGCGGCAGATAGAGAACAGCTCCGTTGCGCTCAACGTTGCCTCTCGAAAAAACAATCCCGAGCCTTACGCCATATTCGGCCGTATCAAGCACATGACCGAGCGCAGCGTGCGCGTGGTAATAGGAGCCCGATTTAACCTCGATCGGAACAGCCGTCCCATCCGGTCCGTCGACCACAAAGTCCACTTCGCCGCGCTTTTTTGTCTGATAGTAGTAAAGCTGGCGATTTTGGGCAGCCAGCTGCTGGGCCACCACGTTTTCGTAAATGCCGCCCAGATTGGGTTCCTTGCTATCAAGATACGCCGCTTGGGCGACGCCAACGGGGTAGCGCGCCATCAACATGCCCGTATCCGATTGATATAGCTTGAACTGCGATGGCCGTGCCGTCTTGAGCAGAGGCGATTTTGGCTCGGTTACGATATCGGCCTTGAGAGCAACGCCGGCATCGACAAGCCAGACAAAATCTCGCTGGTACTTGTCGTAATGCGCCTTGGGGTCAATGGAATTGAGCACGAAGCGCTTGTTTTCGCCCTCGAGCATAATAGGGAGCTGATCGTAAATGCTCTGCACCTGAAGGGCTCGCCCGCTTGCATACTTTGAGATATCCCGCCGGTACTGTTCGTTGAGCTCTGACTGTAGCTGACGAACAGAGGCAAGGTCGCCTTGCGTGTCAAGGAAACGCTGCACGACCTCTGGCATTCCGCCGACAACGGTATAGGTCCTGAAGTTTGCCATCATCGCGTCATGAATGTAGCCAGGAATGGGCTTCTCGCTGATGCACGCGTCGCGTATCGTTTGGTGAGCGCCCTCGCTCACCCCGATCGCCCAGCAAAACTCCTCAAAATCGAGCGGGAACATCCTAAGCTCGTGAACATATCCCACGGGATAGGACCTAACGCCCTTGAACTGGGTCCCGAGCATTGACCCCGAAAACGCCCAGCGGCACCGCCCGTCCTCAACAAGGAACTTTGCCATTGTCATGATGTCGGGAGCCTCTTGGACCTCATCGATAAACACGAGCGTTTTGCCCGGCGCTATCGACTTCCCCGAAAGAAGCGTCACCCTGCTGATGAAATCATCGGCATCTCGCGCCTCGAGAAGAGCATCTTTTGCCTGGCGATTTTCCATGAGGTTGAGCTCGATGTAGGTTGCATGGCTGGCTTTGCCAAATGCGCGAATCGAATAGCTTTTGCCGATCTGGCGAGAACCCGTAATGAATAAGGCCTTTTGCCCGGCAGACTTCAGCCAACGCTCCAGCTCTGCCGCTATTTTCCTACGCAGCATAGGCGCTCCCCTCAGTGTCATCAAATGAAATGCAGAGTTTATATGCTTGATTATCGATGAAATGCAGAGTTTTTAGAGCACAAAATCGGATGAAATGCAGAGATTTAGGATTATAAGCTAAAAAGAAGGGGCAGCCCCGGCGGATGTGACAAGGGGGCTGCCCCTTTGTCACATCCGCATACAAATCGAGCGTGGATTTTCTCCCACTTTGAGCGTTCAAGCGCGCTCTAAACGGGAGAAAATCCACGCTCATTATCTTGGCGGGAGAAAATCCACGCTCAATTACTCGTCGACGATCTCGGCGAGCCAAACGTTGAGGGTGTCGACCTCGGGGCAGCAGAACTTTGCCGTGCCGGGCTCGTTGCCGGGCACGGTGCCGCCGTAGCGCAGGATGTCGATATAGGGAAAGCCCACGTGGCAGGCCATAGAACACATCTTACCGCGATCGCGGTCGAAGTCGAAGACATCGCCCGGCTTGTGGCCATGGTGGCAGCGGCACGTGCCCAGCTGGTCCACGCAGCTAATGCGAATGTGTGGCCGTTTGCCTCGCGGGGCACCGAGCGGCTTGCTCTCGCCCGCGGACTCGATGGAGCCGTTCTCGCCCGAGCTACTCATGGTCGACCACATCCAGGCATGCCTCGATGGGAAGACCGGCAGACTTGTCCTCTTGGTCGGCATTGCGCTCGATAAGCTCGGCCACCACGCGCATGGCGTCGGCCGTTGCGCGCTGCAGACTCCAGCCGGCCATAACGCGGCCGACGAGCACCGCCGAGAACGTATCGCCCGTACCCGGGAAGTAAACTGGGATCAAATCGAAGGGAATCGTAAAGTACTCCCCCGCCACGTGGTCGTAACCGATAACGGCGTTCGTGCCGTCGACCACAGCGCTCGTAATGACCACCGACTTGGCGCCCAGCGCGCGCATGGCGTCCACAAGGACGCGGGCCTCGTCGGGCGTGATGTGATCGGCGATGGGCGTGTCGGTGAGCAGGCAGGCCTCGGTGTAGTTGGGCACCGCATAGTCGGCGCACTCGAGCAGATGCCTCATGAGGCCGATCGTGGACTCGGGCACACCGGCATAGAGCTTGCCGTTGTCGCCCATGATGGGGTCGACGAACACCTTGGTGCCCTTTTGCGCGCGGCGGTGGCAGAAGTCCGAGATGATGCGCGTCTCTTCCTCGGTCACGATAAAGCCGGTGGAGATGGCATCGAACTCAAAGCCGAGCTCTTCCCAGATGGCGAGACTCTGACGCACGTACTCCGTAGTGTCGTGGATGTAGAACTTGGGATAGTTGAGCGTATCGGACACAAGCGCCGTCGGCAGGTTGTGGATACGGTAACCCATGTGCGACAGCACCGGCAGCATGGCGGAAAGTGCGACCTTGCCGTAGCCGCACATATCGTTAATCAGCAGCAACTGAGTATTCTTCATGAGGGTCTCCCTTGTTTCGGGCGCGGCGCGGCAGCGCCACAGTGCGACTAAGTGTAGCGCAGGGGGCGTTGCGAGCGGAGGCGAGCAGTACGAAGGGCAAATTGTTGCGGAAAGGTTTCGAAAATGGGAGGCAAATCGCGGCGGTAGCAGCACAGTAGCTGCCATCTATTTACTACCTTTCCAAAACTATGCCGGATTACTACGATAAACCGCCAGTCTCCAACCACAACGAATTGCACTCCAGCAAAACCGCAGGTAGACAGCTTGTGATTTTCCGAAAAACAATGCCGTGGTCTGAGATTTCGAATCCATCGTAGTAATCCGGCATAGTTTTGGGCAAAGCAACTTCGAAAGGGTGTCACCGCAGCCCAAAATGATCCGTTTTCCTCCGTCCCCCACGAATCACTCAAATGCCAACCGAGGCAGCACCGCAGATTGAGGACGGACAGCGAAAGCGTTCCTAAGCGAGCAAGGTGACGTGAAAGAGGAGGGCATAGGCCTTGTGGCCATGCCCGACGATTGAACGTCAGATTGCCGCTTAGGAACGCTTGCAGCGTCGAGCGGTTACGGCGTTTGGTAAAACGCCGTAACTTAATAAGTTTGGTACCTTGACATTGATTTCTCTCGCTTCTAAATTGGTTAGGCACAAAACAATTCAACTACCTAACTAAAGAAAGGAGCGGCACTAATTCATGTGCGATGAACCTCTTAGCCTTTGTTCGCACGAGCCCGGCGGTGACCCGTTGCAACCGGTAGACATGCCCGAAGCGGTCAGCGCCGAAGACAAACTCGCCAAGCGCATCCTGAGCGGCCTAGGCTTTTGCGGCCACTACATGCACTTTCACGGCGGCGGCGTGTCCGGCAAGGCGCCCATCGTCTGCCTGCTTGCCAAGCAGGAAAACGGCGAGATGTCGCAGCAGGAGCTCGGCATGCACTTCGACCTTAAGCCGGGGTCGCTCTCCGAGATCTTATCCAAGCTCGAGTGCGCCGGCATCATCGAGCGCAGCCGCAATCCAAAAGATCGCCGGCAGCTCACCATTCGCCTGACCGAGATCGGCTGGGAGAAGGCCCGCATCGACCAGGCCGCCCGCATCCGCTTTAGGGGGCAGGCCTTTAGTGCCCTCACTCACGACGAGTGCGAACAGCTTGCCGAGATGCTCGAGAAAATCCGCGTAACCTGGGAGGAACTGGATGATTAAAACCCTTATGGGCAGCATCCGCGATTACATGAAGGTCACGATCGCCACGCCGCTGCTGGTGCTTGGCGAGGTAATCTGCCAGATGATGATCCCGTTTATCACCGCCGACATGATCGACGCCATCAAGGACGGCACCGCCGTTACCGAGATGCTGCCCACCGCCGGCCTTCTCGTACTCATCGCGCTGACGTCACTCGCCTTTGGCGCCGCCGCGGGCATCACCTGCAGCCATGCCAGCTGCGGCTTTGCCAAGAACCTGCGTCGCGACCTGTTCTACAAGATCCAGACGTTCAGCTTCGCCAACATCGACGAGTTCTCGAGCTCCTCGCTCGTCACCCGCCTCACCACCGACATCAACAACGTTCAGCAGGCCTTTATGATGATTATCCGTATCGCCGTGCGCGCGCCGCTTGTCTTGATCTTCGCCTTTACCATGGCGTTTATCATGGGCGGCAGCGTCGCCATGGTCTACCTGGTCATCATTCCGCTGCTGGGCTTTGGACTGTTCTTTATCATCTTTAAGGTGCGTCCCATCTTCTCGCGCGTGTTCCACAAGTACGACGCCCTTAACGAGTCCGTCGAGGAAAACGTCACCGGCATGCGCGTGGTCAAGAGCTATGTGCGCGAAGACTTTGAGAAGGAGAAGTTCGCGACCGCCGCGCGCGACGTCCAGATGGACTTCACCCGCGCCGAGAAGCTGCTCGCCTTTAACAACCCCATGATGAACATCTGCGTCAACGGCGCGTTTGTCGTCATCATCTACCTGGGTTCCAAGCTCATCATCACGAGCCAGGGCACTCTGTTTGACGTGGGCCAGCTCTCCTCCATCTTTACCTATGGCTTCCAGATTCTGATGAGTCTGATGCAGCTGTCGATGATCTTTGTCATGGTGACCATGGCCGACGAATCGGCACACCGCATTACCGAGGTGCTGGCTGCCGAGCCCACGATCGCCGATCCCGCCGAGCCCGTGCTCGAGGTTGCCGACGGTTCCATCGACTTTGACCACGTGAGCTTTAAGTATTCCGAGCACGCGAAGCGCCAGGCGCTCGACGACGTCGACCTGCATATTAAGAGCGGCGAGACCATCGGCATCATCGGCGGCACCGGCTCGGCCAAGTCGACGCTCGTGAACCTGATCGCCCGCCTGTACGATGTCACGGAGGGCACCGTGCGCGTCGGCGGCGTGGACGTACGCAATTACGATTTGGACGCGCTGCGCCACCAGGTAGCCATGGTGCTGCAGAAAAACGTGCTGTTTAGCGGCACCATCGCCGAGAACCTGCGCTGGGGCGACCCCAACGCCACCGATGAGGAAGTCCGCGAGGCCGCGCATCTGGCCTGCGCCGACGAGTTTGTCGACGGCTTCCCCAAGGGCTATGACACCTGGATCGAGCAGGGCGGCTCCAACGTCTCCGGCGGCCAGAAGCAGCGCCTGTGCATCGCACGTGCTCTGCTGCGTCGCCCCAAGATTCTGATCCTGGACGACTCCACGAGCGCCGTCGACACCAAGACCGACGCCAAGATCCGCGAGGGCCTGGCGAGCTACCTGCCCAACACGACCAAGCTCATCATCGCCCAGCGCATCAGCTCCGTGCAGGACGCCGACCGCATCATCGTCATGGAGGGCGGCCGCATCAAGGACATCGGCAACCACGGCGAGCTGCTGAAGACGAGCGAGATCTACCGCGAGACCTTTACCTCGCAAAACAAGATGAGTGCCGAAGGCGAGGAGGCGGCCGAGACCGCCGCAGCCGACACCGAGGCATCCGCACCGCAAGCTCAGACCCAGGAAGGAGGCGAGGCACATGAGTAAGGCAATGACCGCCGAGCGCGCACGCAACCGCAAGGGCGGCACCATGACGCGCCTCATCAAGATGCTCTTTGGCTTCTACCCAGTGCTTTTGCCCCTCGTCGTCGCCGGCGTGGTGCTCTGCGCCATCATCAATTCCATCGGCGCGACGTTTCTCCAGAGCGCGCTGCAGGTCATTAGCGAATCGTGGCAGTCGGGCGACTGGACGGCCGCGCAGCCCAAGATCTTGAAGCTTGTGACCACCCTCGGCTGCATCTATGCCGTGGGCGTCGCCTCGTCGCTCTTCTGGAACCGCGCCATGGCCGTCATCACGCAGGGCTCGCTCGAGAAGCTGCGCGAGAAGATGTTCAACCGCATGCAGGACCTGCCGATCCGCTACTTCGACACGCACCAGCGCGGCGACATCATGAGCCACTACACCAACGACATCGACACGCTGCGCCAGATGATCAGCCAGTCGCTGCCCAACCTGCTCATGACGATCATCGTCATCGTCACCGTGTTCTTCATCATGCTGTACTACAGCGCGTGGATGTGCCTGGTCATCATTGCCGGCGTCGCCTTTATGACCTTTATGACCAAGCTGCTCGGCTCCAACTCCGCGCGCTTCTTTATCGCGCAGCAGGCCGAGCTCGGCGTGGTCGAGGGCCATATCGAGGAAGTCATGAACGGCCAGAAGGTCGTCAAGGCGTTCTGTCACGAGTCCGCCGCCGAGGCCGATTTTGACGAGCGCAACGAGAAGCTCTTCGAGGTCTCGCAGAAGGCCAACATGTACGCCAACATCCTCATGCCGATCCTCGGGAACCTGGGCGACTTGCTCTACGTGCTGGTCGCGCTGACCGGCGGCATCTTCCTGGCGCTGGGCGTGCCCAACCTGAGCCTCTCGGGCATGGCGCTCTCCATCGCCGTCGTGGTGCCGTTCCTCAACATGACCAAGCAGTTCTGCGGCCAGATCGGCCAGATCTCGCAGCAGATCAACGCCGTGGTCATGGGCCTTGCCGGCGCCGAGCGTATCTTTGAGCTGCTCGACGAGGAGCCCGAGGCCGACGAGGGCTACGTGACGCTTGTCAACGCACAGGTGAACCCCGAGACCTGGGAGCTCGAGGAGGCCAACCACCACACCGGCATGTGGGCGTGGAAGCATCCGCACCGCGCGACCGGCGAGATCGAATACGTGCCGCTGCGTGGTGACCTGGTCATGGACAACGTGGACTTTGGCTACACGCCCGACCACGAGGTGCTGCACGGCGTGTCCGTATACGCCAAGCCGGGTCAGAAGGTCGCGTTTGTCGGCGCCACCGGTGCCGGTAAGACGACCATCACCAACCTCATCAACCGCTTCTATGACATCGCCGACGGCAAGATCCGCTACGACGGCATCAACGTCAACAAGATTCGCAAGTCCGACCTGCGCCGTTCGCTGGGCGTGGTGCTGCAGGACGTGAATCTGTTCACCGGCACCGTGATGGACAACATCCGCTACGGCAACCTGGACGCCACCGACGAGGAGTGCATCGCGGCGGCCAAGCTCGCGGGCGCGGACGACTTTATCACCCGCCTGCCCGACGGCTACGACACCATGCTCACCGGCAACGGCGCGCAGCTGTCGCAAGGCCAGCGCCAGCTGATTTCGATCGCCCGCGCTGCCGTCGCCGATCCGCCGGCAATGATTCTGGACGAGGCCACGAGCTCCATCGACACCCGCACCGAGGCTATCGTGCAAGCGGGCATGGACAAGCTCATGGAGGGCCGCACGACGTTTGTCATCGCGCACCGTCTCTCCACCGTGCGCAACTCCGACGCGATCATCTGCCTGGACCACGGCCGCATCATCGAGCGCGGTAACCACGACGAGCTGATCGCCAAGCGCGGATACTACTACCAGCTGTACACGGGTGCGTTTGAGCTGGAGTAGGACCGATTACTGACGGAGGGCGCCCCGGGGACGGGCGGGGTAATTCATCCGTGCTCAAACATTCTCGCTGCGCTGCGAAACTGCGCGCGGAGGAAATACCC
>CAKUHK010000065.1:0-13104 GCA_934655965.1 uncultured Collinsella sp. | reverse complement strand
GCGCGACCCTCGCGAAGCGCGTGAGCGCAGAGCAAAAGGGGCCGGCCCTCTCACCCTGCGCCGCGACAACGCCCGCGGCTCGCGTTCGCCCTACGGCAGGATATGGAAGCCGAGTGCTGCGATATCCTTGGCAAAGCCGCGGACGGTGTCGAGCGAGACTTCGTACGGGTCGCGGCCGATGTTCTTGCGCTTGGCTAGGATGCTGTTGGGCACCGTGATAATCTGGCAACCGCAGGCTTCTGCCTGGTAGATGTTGATGAGCTCGCGCGTGGACGCCCAAAGGACCTCGCAGTTGGGCTTAGCGGCGGCCTTCTTGACCGACTCCGTCATAAACGGAATGGGATCGACACCGGTATCGGCAATGCGACCGGCAAAGAGCGAGATGATGGACGGCGTCTCGGCGTCAACGGCCTCGACCATCTCGTCGACCTGCTCGGGCGTAAAGATGGTGGTAACGTTGACCTTGATGCCGTCGGCGGAAAGCGTGCGGACCAGCTCGGCGGTAGACTCGCCCTTGGTAGTCACGCACGGAATCTTGACGTAGACGTTCTCGGCCCAGGTAGCGATCTCGCGCGCCTCGACCTCCATGGTCTCGACGTCGTCGGCAAAAACCTCAAACGACACGGACACATCGGTGATGTGGGCCAGGACCTCCTTGGCAAACGCACGGTAATCCGTCACGCCGCCCTTCTTCATGAGGGACGGATTGGTCGTGAAGCCCTGAACGTTGCCGTTCTCGTACATGTCGAGCATGCCCTCGAGGTTTGCACCGTCAGCGAACACCTTGATTGCCATCTGCCTGATTCCTTTCGTTTGCATACGGCCGGTAAACTGCTAAACACTTTACCTGCGTTTATCAAGGCGTGAGCTGCGGGTTTTTACCTTCTCGGTGAACGGTATAAACACGTTACCGTTTGGTTTGATAAATCGATTGAGCATACAAAGGCGGTGATTATTAGTTGAGCAAACGTCAGCGAGCGTGTTCCAGGTGCCGCAGGTCGTCGTGAAAGAGGAGCGACGCGTACTTTGGTACGCGAGCGACGGCTTGAACGGCGAGATGCGGTGCCTGGAACACGCGCAGCGTTAAATCAAGCCAAAGTGACGCATGGCCGTGACGGTGCCGTCGTGCGCGACGTCGTCGGTCACGTAATCGGCGACCGCCTTGATCTCGGGCATGGCGTTGCCCATGGCTACGGCCGTCTCGACGGCGGCGAGCATGCCCAGGTCGTTGCCCGAATCGCCAAAGCCAAAGGTGCGCGCGTTATCGGCGCGACCCAGATACTCCAGCGCCCGCGCCACGCCCACGCCCTTATCGATGCCCTTGGGGCTCAGCTCGCGGTTTTCCCCGCCGGTGTTGCACAGCTCAAAGTTGCGTTCGATAAAGCCGTCGTCGTTGGCCACGCGCGCCAGGTTAGGTGCATTCAGGCACACCTTGCCCACGCGCAAACGACCGTCGACGCGCATTTCCTCGACACTGTGCACCACGCCGGCGCCTAGCAGAAATGACTGTTCGACACCAACTGGCTCAAGTGAATAGGTGGCACCGTTCGTCTCGAACAACGCCTCGCCGCCCGCCACAGAAATGCGACGCGCGAGCTCCGCGATAACATCCTCGTCAAAGCAGTCCTCATGCACCACGCGGCCCTCGACCTCGAGCGTGGCACCCGCCATGGCCACGATACCCGCAGGCTCCAGTGCGCGCAGGCTATCGGCGATGAGCCACAGGGGACGACCCGTGCAAATAAACGCCTTGTGCCCCGCATCGCGCAGACGATGAAACGCCTCGATGACCGCCCGCGAGGGGCGAACCGCCGAAAAGTCCTTATCGGTCATATCGTCGGGATCAAAAAACGTCAGCGTGCCGTCCACGTCAAAAAAGAGCACGGCGGAATCGGGGCACGCATCAATCATATGGGTTCCTTTCGAGGGCGGGGGCAAACGGAGCATCCATCATATAATGGAGCGACGCAACCAGAGAGGTCACCCATGGAATTTTACGCAAGCTGCCCCGAGGGCTTTGAGTCCGCACTCGCCGACGAGCTTAAACGGCTCGGGCTTTCGCATGTCCGCCGCCTAAAGGGCCGCGCTACGTTTGAGGGCGAGCTCGAAGAAGGCTATCGAGCATGCCTGTGGTCGCGCCTGGCCAGCCGCGTGTTCGTGGTGCTTGGGCGCTTTGAGGCGCAGGATGCCGACGAGCTGTACAACGGCGTCTACGACATCGCCTGGGAGAGCATCGTCCGTCCGGGTGCCACCATCGCCATCACCGCCCGCGGCGTGACCGAGCAGCTGCGCAACACGCGTTTCTCGGCCCTGCGTGCCAAGGACGCGCTGTGCGATCGCCTGGCCGAGGCCACGGGCCGTCGCGCTGACGTCGACGCTGCCGACCCCGACGTTCATCTGCTGCTTTCGCTGCGTCAGCGCCGTGCGAGCATCAGCCTGGACCTTTCGGGCGACCCACTGTTCAAACGCCTACCGCCCGCCGCGACCCGCGCCGGCGAGGGCACGCATGTGCTGCGCCCCGACTACGCCGCGCTGGTGTTGGCGCAGGTCGGCTGGACCGCGCTGTGCGAGCGCGAGCTGACAGCCGACGATTACGAGAATGAGGCCCTACCCACGCTGATCGACGCCTCGTGCGCCGGCGGCGGTCTGCTGCTGGAGGCTGTAAACATCCTGACCGATCGCGCTCCGGGTGCTGCCCGTGAGCGCTGGGGCTTTGAGGGCTGGCAGTTACACGACACCGCCCTGTGGGAGCAGCTGCTCGCCGAGGCGCGCGAGCGCGAGACCGCAGCACGCGAGCGTCAGGCGCGCATCGTTGCCGTGGACATCGATCCCGCCTCCCGCAAGACCGCCGAGCGCATGGTCAAGTGCGCCGGTTACAAGCGCTTTGTCGATTTTTGTGCCGCCAAGTCCGCCACCGTGCTGGGCCACGTGGGCGCCGTCGCCGGCGCCGCCATCGTCGCGGACACCACCGAGACCCCGCTTTCGCTCATGCACGATGCGATGACGCTGATCGGCGAGCTGCGCCGTGCACCCGAGCTCGCTTCGGCGCCGGTCGCCGCACTCACCCGCGATGGGCTGCTGGCCCGTGCGCTCCACGCCGAACCCGAGCGCTCGATCGCCGTCATGCCCAATAACGAGGAGGCCACCGTTGAGGTTTGGCCCTCGCTCGACCATGTTGCCGCGGCGTTTGAGGCTGCGACCAGCGCGGATGTCGAGGCCGAGACTGCGGATGCAAGCGGCGTCATCAACGACGAAGCCGCCGCCCCCGCCATGCCCGAGCCTGCCGCCACGCTCGACCTGGGCGACGGCAAGCCGCTGCCCGTGCTCATCCCCGAGTCCGAGCAGTTCGCCAACCGCCTGCGCAAGAACGCCCGCCTGCGCCGCAAGTGGGCCAAGCGCGAGGGCGTAAGCTGCTACCGTGTCTACGATGCCGACCTGCCCGACTACTCCGCCGCCATCGATCTGTACGAGGGCTGCCCGCAGACGCCGGGCCGTTGGCTCGTCATCGCCGAATACGCTGCGCCCAAGACCATCGACCCCGCGCTGGCCCAGGCCCGCATGCTCGATATCTTGGCCATCGCACCGCGCATCCTGGATGTTCCGGCCGAGCACGTGCACGCCAAGGCCCGCATGCGCTCGCGCGGTGGCTCGCAGTACGGCAAGCAGGGCGCCGGCAAGGGCGGCTCGGGCGAGCGCGCCAACATCGCGCGCCGCCGCTTGCCGCTTATCGAGGAGGGCGGACTCACCTTTGTCGTCAACTTTGACGACTACCTGGACGTCGGGATTTTCCTGGATCACCGCGTCACCCGCAACCTGGTGCGTGAGCATGCCAAGCAGGCACGTCGCTTCCTCAACCTGTTCGCCTACACCGGCACTGCTACCTGCTACGCGGCAGACGGCGGTGTTGAGGAGACGGTGACGGTCGACCTCTCGAACACCTACCTGGACTGGGCCGAGCGCAACATGCGCCAGAACGGCTTTGTGGGTCCGCAGCATCATTTTGTGCGCGACGACGTACTCGCCTGGATTCGCGACCAGCGCCAGACGCGCAACCGCTGGGACCTGATCTTTGTCGATCCGCCCACATTCTCCAACTCGTCCAAGATGGGCCGTCGCACCTGGGATGTCCAGCGCGACCACGTTGAGCTGTTGGCCGGCGTTTCGCGCCTGCTCACGCAGGGCGGCCATGCCATCTTTAGCTGCAACCTGCGCGGCTTCCGCCCCGAGACGCGCAAGCTCGCGCGCGCGGGCGTGGTGCTGGAAGACATTACGGCGCAGACCATCCCCGAGGATTTCGCGCGCAACCAGAAGGTGCACCATTGCTATATCGTGCGCCGCCTGCCCATCGAGGACGCCATGGCCGAGGTCGGCTTTAGCGCCGAGGAAATTGCCGAGCGCGTCGAGGAGCTGCGCAACCCCGAGGCCCGCAAGCCTCGTGCAGCAGCGCCCCGCTCGATGCCCGCCGGCGACGGCAAGCCGCACGGCGACGGCAAGCCGCACGGCACCGGCAAACCCTCCCCCGCCGGCAAACCCAAAAAGAAGAAGTTCTACGCCAGCAAGCCCAAGGGCAAATAAAAAAGTTGCGGTGGAATAGTTCCTGAAAAGCCTCCTAAAGGGCAAAAACAGGAACTATTTCACCGCAACTCATGAGGGGATGTGGGTAACGGGCTATCCTTGGGTGACCAGGCGGTAGCCGATGCCTACGTGGGTTTGGATGTAGCGCGGGTGCGCGGGGTCGGACTCGATCTTTTTGCGCAGCGTGCCCATAAAGACGCGCAGACTCGCGAGGTCGCTCTTGGTCGCCGTGCCCCAAATCTCGTGCAGGATAAACTGGTGCGTCAGCACCTTGTCGGCGTTGTGCGCCAACAGGCACAGCAGCTTGTACTCGATAGGCGTCAGGTGCAGTTCTTCGCCATCCATCGTGGCGATGCCGGCGTCGTAATCAATATGCAGCTCGCCGGTATCGAACGCGCCCTCGGACGAACCCACACCTATCTGCGCATACGAAAGGCGCCTGAGCGTGGTGCGGATACGCGCGAGCAGCTCCTCGACCGAAAACGGCTTGGTCAGGTAATCGTCGGCACCGGCATCGAGCGCGCGGATCTTGTCCGCGTCCTCGCTACGCGCCGAGACCACGATAATCGGCATGCCCGACCACGCGCGCACCGACTCGACTACCTTGACGCCGTCCATATCGGGCAAGCCCAGATCAAGGAGAACAATACTCGGTGCCTGCGACGAGGCGGCGGCAATGGCGGCATGGGCGGTCTCCACGGCCATATGGCGCAGACCATGCGCCTCGAGTGCGGCAACGATGAGGCTGCGGACGGCGGGATCGTCCTCAACGACCAAGATAAGTGGTTTCACGGCAGAGTTCGGCACAGCGCTACTCCTTATCAAACGAAACGTCGGCGGTGGGAAGCTCGATCGTAAAGACCGAGCCGTGCGGATCCGCCGCGGCAACTTCTATGCTACCGCCATGCGCCAGCGCAATGGAGCGGCAGAGCGAAAGTCCCAGGCCCACGCTGCGATGGCTGTCGGCCAAGCCATGGTTGGCGGTGTAGAACGACTCAAAGATGCGGCCGCGGTCCTCGGGCGCAATGCCAGGGCCGTCATCGGCGACCGAGCACGTCACGCGCCCCTCGTCGACGCCAATCGAAATCACGATATGCGAGCCCGCCGGCGTATACGTGATGGCATTATTCACCAAATTCACCACGAGCTGCACCATCAGGCGCGCATCGACGTTGACGAGCGCCGGCTCATCGCACGCCACCACCTTAAGGTCGTGCTCGTGCACGGCCGGATTCACGTGGCGCAGCGCCTCCTCGACAATATCGTCCATGAGCTCGAGCGTGGTCGACAGGTGCATACCGCCGCCCTCGAGCTTGGTGATGGCGAGCAGGTTCTCGACGGTGACGTTGAGCCATTGCGCATCCGAGCGAATGGACAGCAGCATGCCGCGACGCGTCTGGGCGTCGAGCACGGCGGTGCCAGTCGAGCCCTGGTCGAGCAGGACATCGGCATTGCCCGAGATGCTCGTGAGCGGCGTGCGCAGGTCATGCGAAATGGAGCGCAGCAGGTTGGCACGCAGCTGCTCGTTTTTGGCGAGCACGGCAGCCTCCTCGCGCGCCTCCATGGCACGGGCGCGGTCAATCGCCAGCTCACCCTCGCTCACGATGGCGTCGGCCAGCATCCGTTCCTCGTGCGTCAGCACATCGGGCTCGGCAACGACAGCCAACACGCCCACCACCGAGGAAGGCTTACCTTCACGCACCATAGCGTCACCCGAGCGTACGGTGAGGTAGATGCCGTAAAACGCCGAGCCGCCATAGGTGGCATCGAGCGGCGTTCCCACGTAAGCCGAAGCCGAGAGCAGCGGCGGCATCTGGGGCGCCAGCTGATGTATCGACGCGGCATCGCCCACGGCCGTATACGTCGCGTGGGGCAGCAGGTCATCGCTCTCTCCATCGGCGCTGTACCACACGACCGGACAGCCCGAAAGACGCGCCAGTTGCGTGGCCATGGCGTGCACGATCTGCTGTTGATCGGCACAGCGCTGCAGCATGCGATTGGTCTCGAGCACCATCTGAGTGCGACGGTCGCTAGCCGCAGCCTGTGCCAGCGCACGGCGCAGCGCCAGGGAGATGGAGCTCGACACGAGCGAGACCAAAAACATGATTACGAACATGCCGGGATAGATGCGGTCGATAAACGTCAGCGAATACCGGGGGTCGATAAACAAAAAGTTGTAGAGCGCCACGGCGGCGGCAGACGTGAGCAAGCAGTACAGGCGGCTCCAGGTAAAAAACGCGCACAGCTGCACGGCAAGCACATAGACGATCATAATGCTAGGGGCAATTCCGGGGTGGTCGAGCAGCGCGCCGATAACCGTCGCCGCCAGCAACAACCCCGCCGAGACGCCAAGATCGTACAGGGGACCGCGCCGCGTCAGCGTCGTGCGTCGCCACCAAAAGTTATCGGCAAGATCGCTATCCACCCGAGCGTCCATGCGCACCGCGCCCTCCCTCAAAACAAAAACCACCACGAAGGGGACAGGCACCTTTGTGGTGGTTTCCCTCGTGGTGGTTTCTAGTGTAAAGCCTTTACAGTCTGCGGTCGCTAGACAAACAGCACGTGCGCGAGCAGGGCGCACACGCACACCGCAGCAAACACCAACGCCACGACTGAGATCACGCGATCGGCCATGTCCATGTTGGCACGGTTCGTAAAGAACTGGTCCTCGGCGGCGTCGATGCCCGCCTCGTGCATAAGCTCCGTCGCAATCTCGCGGCGATCGAGCGCCTTTGCATCCATGGTGTCCTCCCAGGACTCAATTCTTGCCATTGCAAACTACCCTTCGCAAGCCAAAGCGCAAGCAACAGCTACGGGCGCTCGTTGGGCGCCAGGCGCTGCATCTTGTTCACAGCCTTGAACTTGGTGAACAGCGGCACATACTCAAAGCTCACGTTGGAGTTCTCCAGGCCGTACCAGCGCGCGGGCGTGCCGGCGGCGCGGCGGATGATGTACTTGAGCGTGATGGCCGTGCGCTCGCTGGGCTCCACGTCGCTCTCGGGCGCCAGCAGCTTGCGGATCATGACGAACTTGAACGTGCCGATGTTGCCCGGGTCCTTGTAGACCGAGTAGTCGTGCTTTTGCGCGGGCAGCTCGCCGGTGGCGGCAAGATCCTGAACGACCTGGCGCAGGTAGGCATTGACGCGCTGGTTGACCTTATAGCCCAGGTACAGGTGCACGCGGAAGACGTAGTCGGTGTCGAACGTCTCGACCGAATAGGCAAACGTGTACGGCTCGTCCATGGTCTCGACGTTGACGAACCACCAGGCGCGGGCGCGCTTGGGATGCTTGTCCAGAATCGAGTAGACAATGTCGCGGTCGATGTAGTCGGTATGGGTATCCTTGGTCAGGTACACGATGTTGTCGCTCATGCGCTCGTAACGGTCGTCGTCGCGCAGACGCTTGAGCTGCGGCAGATAGCTGCGCAGCGGCAGCAGCGTAAACTGGCGCTGCTCGACCGCCGTGCCGTTGTACCAGCACACCATGACGCCCATGATGAGCGCGGCCATGAGGATGGTGAAGTAGCCACCATGGAAGAACTTGGTGAGCGAGCTCACAAAGAAGAAGCCCTCGAGCATAAGGAAGAAGACAACGAAGATCCACGGTGCGACCTTGAGCTTGCGCTCCTCGTGCAGGTAGAAGAAGAGCAGCAGCGTGGTGCACATCATGGTCAGCGTGATGGCCAGGCCGTAGGCGGCCTCCATGTGTGCCGAATTTTGGAACAGCAGCACCACGATGACGCAGCCCACGAGCATGACGTTGTTGACCATGGGAATGTAGAGCTGGCCCTTGGTCTCGGCCGGATAGAAGACCTGCATGTGCGGCATGAGGTCCAGACGGCTGGCCTCGGACACCAGCGAGAACGCGCCGGTGATGAGTGCCTGCGAGGCGATGATGGCCGCGATGGTGGAAAGGCCGACGGCAAACGGGCGCAGGCCGGGAGCGAGCATCTGGTAGAACGGGTTGAGGTCGGCAATGCCCATGAGCTCGGGGTTGGCAGCATTGTTGATAAGCCAAGCGCCCTGGCCCATGTAGGACAGCAGCAGGCAGCACTTAACAAACGGCCAGGTGGCGTAGATGTTGCCGCGGCCCACATGGCCCATGTCGGAGTAGAGTGCCTCGGCGCCGGTGGTGGCGAGGAAGCAGCTGCCCAAGATCATGATGCCCGCGTGGTTGTTGGGGCTCAGCAAAAAGGCAATGCCGCGCACCGGGTTGAGGCACAGCAGCACGGCGGGATGCTGGAAGACAAAAAACAGACCCGTGCCGCCCAAGAACAGGAACCACAGCGTCATGATGGGGCCAAAGGCATGACCGATCTTGGCCGTACCGATGCGCTGCACCAAGAAGAGCACGATGATAATGGCAAGCGTGATGGCGACAACGCGACCCTGGTCATCGCCCAGTACGGCATGGACCGCGGGAATGGTGCGCAGGCCCTCGATGGCCGTGGTAACGGTAACGGCCGGCGTCAGGATGCCGTCGGCGAGCAGCGCGGCGCCACCCAGCATGGCGGGGATGATGAGCCACTTGCCGCAGCGCTTGACCAGGCTGTACAGGGCGAAGATGCCGCCCTCGCCGTGGTTGTCGGCGCGCAGCGAGATGAGCACGTACTTGATGGTCGTCAGCAGCGTAACCGTCCACACGACAAGGGAGAGCGCACCGAGCACGAACTCCTCCGTGACGCTTCCGATGCCGCCGTTGCCGGCAACGAGCGCCTTGGTTACATACATGGGGCTGGTGCCGATATCGCCGTACACCACGCCCAGCGTGACGAGCATCGCCGAGATGCTCACCGGGATCGCAGCGTGCGATGCCGCGTCTTTGGCCTTTTGTTCCATGAGCCGGTTTCCTTCCCAACTTTAATATTCGAAGGGATTATAGGTAATCGGCCCATGGTTGCACGGCACTGTTTCCCAGCTAGATAAACATTTATGCGGCCTTTATGCCACCGCGGCGATGTGGAATGTGACAAAGGGACAACAAAGGAACGGCCCCCTTGCCACATTGGTTATTTACCGAGCCAGTTTTTGAACCACCACTCCATGGAGCGGCTCATCTCGGCCATAAAGGGACTCGTGTGCTTGCGCGTATAGATGTCCACCACGCGCTCGCCCACCTCGCGGGCATGCGGGCGGAACATCGCATCCATCTCGGTCACCTGCGCATCCATGGTCGCGGCATCCGCACGGCAGTAACGCTCCTCGTGCACCAGGTTCACCACGGGATGCGCGATCGCCGGACGCTCCTTGCGGGGCGTGCCGATGATGAGCATCGACAGCGGCATGGTGTAGGGCGGCAGATCGAGCAGTGCAGCAACCTCCTCGGCGTTCTCGACGATGTCGCCGATGTAGCAGCTCCCCAGCCCCAGGGCCTCGGCGGCGACCACGGCGTTTTGCGCGGCGATCACGGCGTCCTGTGCCGCGATGGCAAAGTCGCCCAGACCCGGCGCGCGGCGGGGTTGCTTGCCCGTGCGTTCGACGAACTCGGGCTCAAAGCAGCCCACATGCTCAAACAGGTCGATCCACTTGGCGTAGTCGACCACAAATATAAGCGCCCACGGCGCCTTGGCGATCATGGGCTGGTGGTCGCACAGGTCGGCCAAGCGGTCGAGCGTGGCCTGCTCGCGAATGCTCACGATGGAGTACATCATCATGGCGCCTGCCGACGGCGCGCGGCTCGCCGCGTGCAGGATCGCCGCGCGCTGCTCGTCGGTCACCGCCACGGGGAGCTCGTCATCATCGCGCGCAAAGGCACGTGTGGAAGAACGTTGCTCCAAGATGTCCAGCACCGCGTTGCCCGTAGCTTCGACCGGATAGCCGCCGGCGTCCACGCCCACGACACCACCGCAGCACTCAACGTCCGTCTTGCAAACCTGCTCGTTCATCGCCTCATCCTCGCCAATTCTTTAAGAAGCCTTTACGTTTCCGTGTAATTCCCGTCCATTATCGCGCAGGTCGACACTCCATTGCGCAACACCGCCACACACGCGCGTTATTATGGCTGGTTGTTGTGCGCAGCCCTCAAATGCTGCGCATATCTTGGTGACAATCGGGTAAACCCCCGCTTTCGTAGGTTCTAAGTTTGTGAGGAGTCTCAGCATGTTCGCAGCCGCTATCTCGCTCGTCGGTCTTGCGGCGACCGTCTACCTTGTTTTGCGCGAAGCCAAGGCCATTCGCGCGCAGTCGGGCGCCGTCGCCAAGAGCGCTCTTGGATGGAGTGTCGCCTTTGGCCTGTTCCAGCTCTTTTTGACCATCTGGGGCGCTATTGGCCTCGTGGCGCAAAACGAGCCGCTCGCCTTTGTGATGCTCATCCTGACCAACGCCATCCTCACCGGCTGCGCTTGGGCAAGCATCGCACGCGACCGCATCGCCCCGCGCGTCTTTGCGTTTGCCGCGCCCGACGCCCCCGCCCCCACGGGCAAACTCGCCCGCCTACGCGGCGCCTTTGTGGGCAAACCGCTCGTCGCCGCCGTGCTGTGCCTGCTGCTCGCCGGCGTCTTTGCGCTGCTGGGCATGGAGGTCTCGTCCAACCACGACTTTACCTGGGTCTACCCCCTGTGCATCCTGCTCGAGTGGGCCATCATCACCGCGCTCATGACCGGCCTGTTCTTCCTGTTCCAGCGCCACGGCGCAGCTCCGGCTGCCCTGGCCTTCGCCCTCTTTGTCCTGGGCATTGCCGAGTTCTTCGTCATCACGTTTAAATCCATGCCCATCCAGCCGGGCGACCTTTCGGCCATCTCCACCGCCGCCGCAGTCGCCGGCAACGGCTACACCTTCTCGATCTCGCTGTTCTGCGTGCTGTCCATGGGCTTTACCGCCATCGGCATGCTGCTGTGCGAGTACGCCGGCCTGGTGGCACCGCATCGTCAGAAGGGCGCCGCCAACGCCAAGCGCATGCTGCTCACCAACCTGCTTGTGGCCGTGCTGTGCCTGGGCGGTGTGACCGCGCATGTCACGCTCATCGACTACTACAACACCCTCGGCATCACCGTCTACACCTGGCGCCCGCTCGAGAGCTACTGGCGCGAGGGCTACCTGCCTGCCTTCATTAGTGCCGCGCAGTCCATCAAGCCGCCTAAACCCGCCGACTACTCCGTCGATGACGCCAAGGCCACGCTCAAAAAGTACGCCAAGGCCTACGACAAGTCCGACGCCGCCAAGAGCGACGAGCGCGCCGCAGCAAAGGAGCAGTTCGATAGCGAGAAGCCCACGGTCATCGCCATCATGAACGAGACGTTCTCGGATCTTTCGATCTACCAGAACATGCGCGCCGGCTACGAGGGCCCGCAGTACTTTAAGAGCCTGTCCAACTGCCTCAGCCGCGGCAAGCTCTACGTGAGTGCCTATGGTGGCGGCACCGCAAATACCGAGTTTGAGTTCCTGACCGGCAACTCCATGGCCAACCTGGGCTCGGGCGTGTACCCCTACACCATCTACAACATGGAAACGACCGAAAACCTGGCAGAGCAGTTCAAGTCGCTCGGCTATGCCACCACAGCCATGCACCCCAACCACGCGACCAACTGGAACCGCGAGAACGTCTACAAGGACTTTGGCTTTGACCAGTTCCTGTCCATCAACGATTTTGAGGGCGCCGATACCCTGCGCGGCATGGTGACCGACCAGGCGACCTACGACAAGATTCTTGAGTTGCTCGACCAGAACGCCGACCCGCAGTTCATCTTCGACGTGACCATGCAGAACCACTCGGGCTACGACACGGGCCTGCTGCCGGTCGACAAGCAGATGCACCTCAACATCGACACGACCGACCTGGACGCCAAGACCGTCGAGGACGGCACGCTGTCCGATGTCGACGAGTATGTCTCGTGCATCGAGCAGTCCGACCAGGCGCTGCGCTACTTCCTCAACGCCCTGAGCAAGCTCGACCGCAAGGTGGTCGTGGTGTTCTGGGGCGACCACCAGCCGTTCTTCCCGTCCAAGTTCAACGACAAGTGGTTTACTGACGAGGACGACGCCATCCACCAGGAGCGCCTGTGGCAGACCGACTACATCATCTGGGCTAACTACGACGTCGCCGGCTGCGACCAGACGAGCGAGACCGACGATTTGTCCACCAACTACCTGTCCACCCAGCTTATGCAGCTGATCGGCGCCCCGCTCAGCGACTACCAGAAGGCGCACATGACGCTGCGCGAGTCGCTGCCCGCCATCAACTCGGTGGGCTACGAGGATGCCAGCCTGCGCTGGGCGCTCTCCTCCAACGTCACCGGCGATGACGCCGTTGCCGGTGCCGCCACCAAGGCACGTGAGGATTACGCCAAGATGCAGTACTACGAGATGTTCCGCGACGGCAAGAATGTCTACACCGAGCACTTCCAGACCGAGGCCAACGAGACCGACCCCAACCTGGCACCGGGTACTACTAAGATCAAGTAGCGGGTCCTTCGACCTGGTTCGTCTGCCCGGCGGCGCGGAATGTAAGGTTCCCTGCTCGGGCAGTCCTGCTCGCACGGAGAGCACATTAAGTGCTCTCCGGCTCGTGCGGAACTCGCGATGAACCTTACAT
>CAKUHK010000064.1:0-14152 GCA_934655965.1 uncultured Collinsella sp. | reverse complement strand
GGCCCTTGTCGGCCTTTCCAAGGCACTCAAGCAGGGTTCGAAGCCCAAAAAGAAAGGCCACCGTCGCTAAGACGATGGCCCAACTTCATTAAGCAACGGCTCTGCCCAGCTCTCTACAACTTGGGCTGCCGTCGGCATCATTTTACCCTTCTGACGAGGAATTCGTCCATATTTCAAAAAACAAATCTGGCCTGCTATCGAAGCCGTACTTTCCATTGGTTCAGATAAAGAAAGCGCCCGTTTGCCGGGGGAGCAAACGGGCGCCATTGAGCGAATATGTTTGCGGCGTCAGCCGTTATAGGCAACGTCTGGATGGCTAGTTGGTCGTGCCGGAGTCGTCGCCCGAACCGGAAATGGAGATAGTCAGCGTAATCGTGTTGTCGGTCGACTGCTTGCCGGTGGGGGAGACGCCCGTAACGGTGGCGTTCTCGTTGCCGCTCACGGGGTTACCGTTCTGGTCGCAGAAGGCGATGTTGTAGAAGCCGGCGTTGTTGAGCGCGGTGACAGCGGCGGAGATACTCTTGCCGTACAGGTTGCCCGGAACGCTGGCCTTGCCGGACTTCTTGGCAATGACAACGGTGATCGTGGCGCCGGGCTTCTGCTTGCCGCTGGGGTTCCAGCTAATAACGGTGCCCTCGGTGACGGAGTCGTTCTCCTGGTAGCTCACGTCAACGCCAAAACCGGCCATGTCGAGGGCATTGCGCGCCTGGGCCTCGGTCATGTCGGTCAGATCGGGGACGGAGGTAGTGTCAGGGCCGCTGGAGACCTTGTACGAGATGGTCGTGCCCTTCTCGACTTCCTTGCCAGCGTCGGTGCCCTGCTCAAAGACCTGGCCCTCGTCGGCTTCGTTGGCTTCCTCGGTTGCGTTGCCCTTCAGGCCCACGCTTGCCAGTGCGGCCTCGGCCTGGTCCTTGGTCAGACCCACAAGCTGCGGAACCTCAACCTTCTCGGAGGGCTTGGCGCCCTTGGAGATCACCAGGTTCACCTTGGTGCCCTTGGGCTTCTTGGTGTTGCCGTTGGGGGTCTGCTCGGCAACCTTGCCCTCGTCGACGTCGTCGTTGTAACTCTGGTCGACGGTGCCGACCTCAAGGCCGGCCTCCTTGATTAGCTCGATAGCGGTCTCCTGGTCCTTGCCCAGCACGTCGGGCACCGTGACCTGCTCGCCGCTGAACATGCCCGTTGCGAAGGCCACCACAACGCCAATCACGGCGATTGCGGCGACGACGGCGGCGATGATCTTGTTCTTGTTGGACTTGGGGCTTTCGACCTCATAGGAGCCCGTGGAGCCCGAGACGGCGCTACGGGCGTTGTTCTGGCCGCTCACGCCCGAGACGGGGCGAACCATGGCGCGCGTGGAGTCAGAAAGCTCGCGGGTCTTGGTGGCGCCCAGGTCGCCGGCAGCGCCGATGACGCGCGTGGGCTCCGAGACGTTGACGGCGCGGCCGGACAGGTAGCTGTTGAGCACCTGACGAAGCTCGTCGGCCGTCTGGAAGCGGTTTGCCGGATCCTTTTCCATGCACTTGAGGATGATGCGCTCAAGATCGGCATCCACGCCGGAGTTGATCTGGCTGGGCGGCACGGGAAGCTCGTTGACCTGCTTAAGCGCGACCGAGATGGCGTCGTCGCCGTCGAAGGGTACGCGGCCGGTAGCGCACTCGTACATGACGACACCCAGCGAGTAGATATCCGAGGTGGGACCGAGGTCCTGGCCGCGGGTCTGCTCGGGGCTTACGTAGTGGGCCGTGCCTAGCACGTTGTTGTCCTGCGTGAGGTGGCTGTTCTTGGCGCGCGCGATGCCAAAGTCCATCACCTTGATGTTGCCGTCGGGCAGCACCATGATGTTCTGCGGCTTAATGTCGCGGTGGATGATCTCGTGCTTGTGGGCGACTGAAAGCGCGGAGCTGATCTGCGAGCCGATCTGCGCGACCTTCTTGGGATCGAGGGCGCCGTGGCTCTTGATACCGCTCTTAAGGTCGGTGCCGCGCAGGTACTCCATGACGATGTAATAGGTGTCGCCGTCCTTGCCCCAATCGTAGACGCCCACGATATAGGGGGAGGAGAGGCCGGCAGCTGCCTGGGCCTCCTGCTTAAAGCGCGCGGCGAAGGTGGCGTCGCCGGCGTACTGCGGCAGCATGATCTTGACGGCCACCGTGCGGTCGAGGACCTGATCTTGCGCGCGGAAGACGGTCGCCATGCCGCCCGTTCCCACCTTATCCTTGAGGAGGTATCTTCCCCCGAGGACCCTCTGTTCCATTCCTGCTCCTAACTAACTTATTCGCTCAACGATGTGTGTAGTACCAAATCTGTGGCCGCTGGGGCCGCGTGGCGCATGTCCGCTAGCTTATCGGCTGCGGCGCGCCACATGCTCGTGCTTCGATCACGGGCATCACGCTCCTTGGGCTGCGAGTGCCGCGGTCAGGACGATGCCGGCGATCTTGGCCGCCTTGACGTCATGTTGGTCGTAATCCTCCAGGGCCACCGAGATGGCGACCGTGGGTGAATCGTAAGGTGCAAAGCCGACGAACATCGAGTTGACATTGGTGCCGCCGGTCTCGGCCGAACCGGTCTTGCCGGCGACCTTAACGCCCGGAATCTGGGCATCGGTGCCGGTGCCGGACTGGACGACCGCGAGCATGGCCTGCTTGACCTGCTCGGCCGTGGTGGCGCTGACGGCCTGGCCAAGCGAGCGGGACTGCGTGGTCTTGACCACGGTTCCGTCGGGGGCGAGTACCTGGGCCACGAAGAACGGGTCCATGACCACACCGCTGTTGGCAATGGCCGCTGCGATCACGCAATTCTGCATGACGGTGGTCTGCGGGCCGGGCGTGTGGTCCATGCCGACGGGCTGGCCGGCGCCCGCCCAGGCAGTCTCCCACTCGGTCATGAGCGAGGGGTCGGCCATGATGGAGGCCGTGGTGGTCAAATCCTGGCCGAGCTTCTGTCCATAGCCAAAGGCGTTGGCGAACTGGACGAGCGAGCTGGCGCCAATCTCGTTGGCCACCTGGCCAAAGACGACGTTGGACGACACGGCAAAGGCCTGCTGCAGGCTGATGGTGCCGTAGCTCTCGTTGGCGTAGTTGGTGACCGGCGCGTTGCCGATGTCCATGGAGCCGGGTGCCTCGTAGGTGCTCGTGAGACTGGCGGTGCCGGTCTCGAGCGCCGCGGAAAGCGTGACGACCTTAAACGTGGAGCCCGGAGTGTAGAGCGCGTCCATGGCGCGGTCGTACATGGAACCGTCCTCGCCGCCGCCCGACTGCAGCAGGGCATCGATGTTGGTGTTGTCGTAGGTGGGCGAGCTTGCGCACGCGAGCACCGCGCCGGTTCGCGGATCCATGACCACCACGGCGCCCTTAAAGCCCTTGAGTGCCTGTTCGGCAGCCGTCTGAATGCGCGAGTCGATGGTGAGCTTGGCGGTGTTGCCCGGCTGGTTCTGGCCCGCGAGCGATGCGATGGCGTTGTTCCAGCTGGAGTAATCCTTGGAGCCGGTGAGTGTGTCGTTCATGACGCTCTCGACGCCCGCGGTGCCGTACTGCTGGCTCACGTAGCCAACGACGTGCGCCGCCAGATTGCCGTTGGGGTAGGAGCGTGCGTAGGTGCCGTCTTCCTGCTGCAGCGACTCGGCCAGCGTCACGCCGTCGGACGTGATGATGGAGCCGCGCTGGATGTACTTGGAGCGCGCGATGGTATGGTTGTTGGTCGGCATGTCCTGGTAGTCCTTGGCCTTGATGACCTGGACATAGGTGAGATTGCCGATAAGGATGGCGAACAGTGCCGTAAAGGCGAACACGGCGCGGGTCAGGCGGTTGGCGAGCGCCACGCGGCCCAGCACGCCGGATTCGGGCGTGTCGAGCAGGCGACGGCGCATACGTGAGCCGGCAGAGTGGCTGCCGCTGGTGTACGAAGAAGAGTTGGCAAAGCGCGTGCCGGTCGAGGCCGCCGCCGAGGCGACCTGGTCGTCGGTGATGGCTGCCATGGTGCCGGTGCCGGCGAGCTCGGCCTCGCGACCGGTTGCCTCGTCACCGGCGCGCAGCAACAGCGCGACGATGATAAAGCTCGCCAGCAGCGAGGAGCCGCCCTGACTCATAAAGGGCAGGGTGACGCCGGTCAGCGGGATCAGGCGGGTAACGCCGCCAACGATCAAGAAGGCCTGGAAGCTGATGGCGGCCGTGAGGCCGGTAGCGCTAAAGGCGGCAAGGTCGGACTTGGCGCGGGCGGCCGTGGTCAGGCCGCGCACGGCAAAGAGCATAAACAGGATGAGCACGGCGCCGCCGCCCAGAAGACCCATCTCCTCGCCGATGGCCGAGAAGATAAAGTCGGACTCGACGACGGGGATGTTATTGGCCATGCCGTTGCCAATGCCGACACCGACAAGGCCGCCGTCGGCCAGCGAGAAGAGGGACTGGACAATCTGGTAGCCCTGGCCCTGAGCGTCCTTAAAGGGGTCGACCCAGATTTGAAAACGAACCTGGACGTGCGACAGGAACTTGTAGGCGCCCACGGCCCCCACGGCCAAGAGCGCAAGGCCGATAACGACGTACGAGAAGCGTCCCGTGGCAACGTAGAGCATCAGCAAGAAGATGGTGTAGAACAGCACGGCCGAGCCCAGGTCGCGTTCGAAGACGACGACGAGCAGGCATACGCCCCAGACTGCGAACAGCGGCAGCAGCAGGCGCAGGCGCGGGATCTTGAGGCCCAAGATCTTGCGGTTGGAGATGGAGAGCAGCTCGCGGTTCTCGGCCAGATAGCCTGCCAGGAACAGGACGATAAAGACCTTGGCGAACTCGCCGGGCTGAATGGTAAAGCCGGCGATGCGAATCCACAGCTTGGAGCCCGAGATCGTGGTGCCGATAAAGATGGGCAGCATGAGCAAAATGATGCCGATGATGCCAAAGGTGTACTTGTAGCGCATGACCACGTCGAGGTTTTTCACCAGCGCGAGCGTGCCTACCATCAGGGCAACCGAGACAAACAAAATGATGAGCTGCGAGATGGCAAGCGCGGGCGCCAGGCGCGTCACAAACGTGATACCGATGCCCGAAAGCACAAAGACGATGGGCAAGATGGCCGGGTCGGCGCCGGGTGCCAGGATGCGCACGGCGATATGTGCCGCGGCAAACGCGGCAAAGAGGCCGATCGGCACGGCGAGCGTCTCAAACGAGATGGCGGCGCCCGCGGTGAGCACGTACATCGCATACAGCAGGATGACGGGGAACGCCGAGGCGATGAGCAAGAGCATTTCGGTGTTGCGGCGACTCATAAAGCGGCACTCCCTTTCTAATTCTTATCGGAGGCTTCGGCCTCGGCGGACTGTTCGGCGGTTTTCTCGGATTCAGATTCGGAGGTCGAACCCTGGTCGGTGTTGTCGCGGATCGTTTGCGCGTCGATCACCTGACGGGTCTGCTCCTCGTCGATCTGATGGCGGTACTTGGAGATGGTGTCCTGCGCATCGTCGACGCTCGTTTGCGGGATACCCGCCTTCAGGCGGTTCTGCGTGTCTTCGGGCAGGTCGGACAGCTTAATGGTGGTCGTGCTATCGAGCCAGTGCAGTTTAAGGCCGAGCGGATTGCCGGGTATGCCCCGGTAGACTGCGACGGTGTTCTTGTAGGTGCCTAGGTAGTACGAGCCGGTGACGCCCGTGTAGGCCCAGATGGCTGCCGCCACCACAAAAGCGATGCCCAGGACGGCGGCAATGGTGATGTTGCGGCGGCGAACGCGCTGCGCCTCGCGCATGACGCCGTCGTCGACCAGGTCCACGACGACCACGGTGACGTTGTCGTGTCCGCCAGCGACCAGTGCCGCGTCAACAAGGTTGTCGACGCAAATCTGCGCGGTCGAGGACTGCGTGGCGATGTTCTCGATATCGCTATCGGGGATCATGCTCGAAAGGCCGTCCGAACACAGGATCAGGCGGTCGCCTTCCTCGATATGCAGGGTAAAGTGATCGGCGTACATGGCAGGGTCCGAGCCCAGTGCACGGGTGATGACCGAGCGGTTGGGGTGGACGCGGGCCTCGTCGGCCGTAATCTCGCCGGCGTCCACGAGCTCCTCCACATAGGAGTGGTCGCGGGTCACGCGGATGAGCGTGCCCTCGTGGAGCAGGTAGGCGCGCGAGTCGCCCACGTGGGCGATGGCGAGCGTATCGTTTTCGATGTAGGCGCAGGTTGCCGTGCAACCCATGCCGGGTTTGCCCAGGCCGTTGAGCGCGGCCTCGATCACGGCGGCGTTGGCTGCCTCGACGGCTGCGGCCAGTCGCGCGGCGTCCGCGGACTGCGGCGCCGTCTTGGCGATGGTCTCGACGGCGATGGAGGATGCCACCTCGCCGGCGGCGTGTCCGCCCATGCCGTCGCACACGCAAAAGAGCGGCGACTGCACCAGATAGGAGTCCTCGTTATGCGGACGCACGCAGCCGACATCGGAGCGGGCGCCCCACATGAGCTGCGTGGTGGTGCCGGCATCGTAGGTCGAGTCGGTCTCAATGCGCTCGTCGGTCAGCGGCTCAAAACTCATGGTCGAGCCAGGGTCTTTGAGCTTGGCCTCCACGGCGGCAACGTCAATCTCAGCTGTATCGCCGGGCGAGACGGTGGCGGCATCGTCGTCCGGGTCGGTGACGGCGGGCGCGGCAGCCTCTTCGGCTGTACGGTCGGCGGGCTCGTCGTCTTGCGGAGCGACGGTTGTGGGCTCGGGGGCCGCGAAGTGCGCGGGCGCGGGCGTGCTGTGGAGCTGGGAGACATCCTCCGTCGTTGCGGCGGGCATGTCCTCGGCCGCAGGCTGCATGGTCTCGGGCGCCAGTGCGTTCTCGGGGGAGGGCGCCGCTACGGGTGCCGGTGCGGATGCGGGTGCAGGCGCGGGCTCGGGCTCGGGTGCCGACTCGGCCGCCGGAGCTATGGGGAACACCGGTGCCGCGGGCTCGGGAGCCGTAAACACGGCAGCACTCTCGTTGATCGCTTCGGCGACGGGCTCGGCAAAGTGAGCCGGCGCGGGCGTTGACTCAGGTGCCGCGGGCTGCTCGGCAGCAGCGTGCGCGCCAATGGGGGCGTTGCTGCTGTCGGCGTTGTCCTCGGTGCCCTCATCATCGACGAGCGTCGGATATTCTTGTGTTACATGCGAAAGAGGCAGGGAGAACACGGTGTCCTCGGGCTCCACGGGCGCAGGGCCCGCCGGGGCGGCATGAGCCGGCACGGGCGCGGGGGCAGCCGGCGCCTCGGGCATGGTTGCGGACTTGTTCTCCTCGTCGATCATCGACGGTTCACCTTCATGACCACGTCGCCAATCTGGACTTCGTCGCCCTCGCGCAGCGTTGCGGGCTCCACCAGCTGGCGGCCGTTGACGAGCGTGCCGTTAAGCGAGTTGAGGTCCTCGATAATAAGTGCGGGGCCCTGCAGCGAAAAACGCGCATGCGAGGCCGAGACAAACGGTTCGTTGATGCAGATGTCCGACGACGGCGAGCGGCCGACGATGACGGGGCCGAGCATATCCACGTGGATGCCGCGGATGCCGCGCGGACCCTTGTCCACATCGATCGTCCAGATAGCCGAGTCGCGGCGCTGGCCGCGCACGAGGCCCACGCCGGTCTTCATGACGGCGAACAGGAAGATATAGAGCAGGGCGACCAGGACGATGCGGCCTGCAAAAAGGACGATATCGATGTTCATAAGCGACTATCCCCTAAATTCAAAGGTGCTCAGGCCAAACGTCAGCAGATCGCCGTTGCGCAGCGGGCAGCGCGTGATGCGACGGTTGTTGACGAGCGTGCCGTTGGTGGAATTGAGGTCCTCGATCGACCAGTCCGAGCCGGTAAAGGTGAGCTGGGCGTGACGGCGCGACACGTTGGGGTCGCGCAGGGCGATGTCGGAAACCGAGCGCTCGCGGCCGATGGTCACCTGCGCGGAGGTGATGCTGTGGCTCTCGCCGCTCACGACGTCGACAAGCTGGGCGAGCGGGCGCTGCGGGGCGCGGGGGCTTGCCATGTTGGAGGCGATGCTGGCCGCGGCGCCAAGGCCCACGGCGGCGCCGGTTGCGGCGGCTCCGCCCATGCCGGCAAGCGCGTCGCGCGAGACGGTCTGGGGCACGGGAATGGGTGCGGCGGCGGGATCGGGCACATTGGGAGCAAAGGGATCGGCTGCGGCGAGCGGGTCGGGAACGGCGGCGCGGGGTGCCGGCTGCTGCTGCGGCATGGCAGCGGGGCGCTGCTGCGGGGCGGCGAACTGCTGCTGGCCGGCGCGCGGAGCGCTGGCGGCACGGCTCGCGGCCGAGTTGTTCTGGCCCAGACCATTTTGGTAGGCGCGCTCTTCCTCATACAGGCGGCCGAGCGTGGGGGCATCGACGTTCTCGGCAAAGACCGAGAACTTGCCGGCGCGCAGCTGCGGGTCGATCATAAAGCGAACGAGGGGCTCGCCGACAAAGACGTAGCGACGCTTTTCGGCCTGCGCCTTCACAAACTCGCGGACCTCGCGCGAAAGCTCGGGGTAGAACGGGGCGAGCATGGGATCGTCGTCGGCGGCGATCAGGATGGTATAGAGTGCCGGCGCGGTGTTGACGCCGTTGATCACCAGAGTCTGATCCTCCATGTCGCGAGCGGCCTGCTTGGCAAGCTTCTTAAAGGAGAACGGGGCACGGGTGGCACCGAAGATGCCGGCCACGTGGTCCTCGAAGATGTTCAGGAAGTTCACGAAAGATCACTCTCCGTATAGGTTCTTTGGTATCCGAGCAAATAAAGGCATATCCCAACGATTATAGAGGATAGGCTTCCCGCAACCGCCGCCTTGGCGACGACCGCACCCGCAAGGCTGGCAATTTCCATATGGTGTGCAAGACAGAGTGACGCCGCCGAGCCGATGCCGGCGACGGCAATCGCGGCGATTGCGGCGAGATTCGACCCCTGCTCGGCGCGCTTGGCATGGGCGTTAAGCAGCAGCGATGTTACCGCAGCCGTTGCCGCGACCAGTGCAATCGCAGCGAGAAGGAGCGCGTCTCCCAGCGCTGCGGCCACGTTGCCGAGCCCCAGCACGCCTCCGGTGGAGAGGGCGACCGTGGCCAGGCGGGCAAAGAGTGCGCCCATGCCCGTAGCTGCCGCGGCGCTTGTCGGACCGAGCCAAAAGGCCGCGATGCCTGCGGCGACCCCGGCTGCCAGGAAGGTGTCGCCGGTCAGGCAGCCGAGTGCGAGCGCGCAGGTGAGCGCGGTGCTCGCAGCGGCCTCGGTGCGGCCCCAGGCAATCCACCAGCCGGACATGGCGGCGACAAAGATCACCGCGACGGGCAGCATCGACAGGATGCCCTGCGCCTGCATGGTGGCGTTGGCCATGAGCACCAAAAAGCCCACGGCAGAGATGGCAGAGCCAATCTGCGGGGCCAGGCCGGCGGCCGCACCAATAGCGATGGCTGCGACGACCAGACCGGGAAGTGCCGCGACACCCGCTGCCTGCATCAGTAAAAAGCTAAAGGTGGCACACGTTAGCGCCGAGATGGCGCGTATGGCGTAATCGCGTGCGCGGCTCCAGCGCGTACCCGCCCAGCCAAGTGCGGGGTCGACCTCGATGGCGTCGTCCTCGTAGGGTAACGACTCCATATCGTCGGCCGCGTGCTCGTCATTCGAGAGCTCGCCCACCATTTGCTCCAGGCTGCGGCGGCCTTCGCGCACGCTGCCCAGACCGGAGAGTAGGCGGTCGCAAAACGCCTCGATGCTGTTGGGGCGGTCTTGCGGCATGGGGGAGAGCGCGCTCATCAGCGTGGCCTCGGCCCCCGGGGGAAAGTGCGGGATGAGCTCGCTGGGGTAGGTGGCGCCGCCGATGATGCGGTCGAGCGAGTCGGCGGGCGTGGCCGCCATAAAGGGGGCGTTGCCGCACAGGCCCTCGTAGATGACGCAGGCGAGGGCAAAGACGTCGGCGCGCTCGTCGACCGTGCCGGTCTCGATATCGAGCTGCTCGGGCGGCATGTAGCCGATGGTGCCGCCGCGCGAGCCGCCAAAGCCGCCGGCAGACGACAGCCGCGCCATGCCAAAGTCGGTGAGCTTTACATTGCCCGAGTGGTCGATGAGCACGTTGGCGGGCTTTATGTCCAGGTGGAGTACGCCGTTGTTATGCGCGAAGGTGAGCGCCTGGCCCAAGGCATCGGCAATGGCCGCGGCCTCGTCAAAGGTGAGCGAATGGCCGTCCACGCGATGCAGGAACTCGGCAAGCGACATGCCGTCGACATATTCCATGACCAGGTAGGCATAGGCGGTGTCGTGCGTAAAGTCGATAACCTGCACGATATTGGGATGTTGAAGCATGGCGGCGGTGTGCGCCTCGCGCAGTACATCCATGATGTCGCTGGCGGGCATGCCGGCGCCGTTGATAAGGGGGATACGCTTAATGGCCACGCGGCGGCGCAGATGCGTGTCGCGGCAGATCTCGATGGAACCAAAGCCGCCGGTCGCAAGCGTCTCGAGCGGCTGGTACCGCTTGAGCAGCTCGCGAGAGCTGGTGCCCTCCAAGGGAACGTCCGGCGAGAACCGGGCGGTATGTTGCGAGAAAAGCGGCATGGCCAACCCTCGTGCGTTTAAAGTTCGTTTGCGAGCGGCAGGTGCGGGGCCGAGCCGTTCGCGGTGGCATAGATGCTGCTAGTGTAGCACGCTCGGATGAAAGGAAACCGCATCCCGCTTTGGAGTGCCAAAACGGGATGCGGTTTCCGCTGTCAATCTAAGTTTTGCCTAAGCATGCGCCCGGGGCCCGAAAGTCCGTGCTCGGCTTAGCGCTTCTTCTTGCTCTTCTTCTGCTTGCGCTGCTTGCCCTTGGCGTCCTTGGGCTTGTCGCCCTGCTTGGCCTCGGCGGCGGCCTTCTCGGCCTTCATCTTCTTCTTTTTGGTCTCGATGCGGAGCTTTTTGTTGATGCGCGCCTTCAGGAAGGGGCCAAACTGCTCGGCATCGCCACGCACAAAGGTGTCCTTGGGAATCGTCACGCCCTGGTCGGCGAACATGGCCACAAAGATGCGCTCGCCGTCGAGCACGTGGTCGAGCTTCTCAAACGGGAAGAACTGCGACTTGCCGCTCTTGCCCCAGACCATCAGGCCGTCTTCGTTGGCGGCGACGCGGCGGTAGCGGCCGCCCATGGACTCGTCGGCCTCGACGGCATCGATATAGTCGCGGGCGAGCGTGTGGTGCAGGTTCTTGCTCCACCAGGCCAAAAAGGCGCCGAATACGATCAGGACGACGCCGAACTTGATCCAGTTGCCGCCGGCCACCAGCATGCCAACGCCCAGCAGGGCGGAAATGGCGGCGGCGACGTACAGGGAGCCGCGGCGTTTGGGCGAGGCGACCAGGCGGGCAAAATCGGTGACGAGGTCGTTTTCGTACTGGTACTCGTTGAGGTAGAGGATGCCGTCATCGGCTGCTGCCTGTGTCTCGAGCGCGACCTCGACCTGGTCGGCTGCTTCGGAGGGAACGAGGTTGCTCTCTGCGTCTGCCATGCTCTTTGGACTCCTATCGCGGCGGGCTCGCCGTACGGGTTATTATGGAATGCGGTATGCCGTGCGACCGTATGGCCGCCGCGACAACAAGACTCAGTATACCCGGGGGAGCACCCATGGAATCGTTGTACCGAAAGTATCGCCCGCTCACCTTCGACTCCGTGGTGGGCCAGCAGCATATCGTCTCGACGCTCGAGCACGCCATCACCGAGGGGCGCCTGTCCCACGCCTACCTGTTCTGCGGTCCGCGCGGCACGGGCAAGACCACCATGGCGCGCATCCTGGCTAAGGCGCTGTTGTGCCGCAATGCCGAGGCGGCGCGCGCCGAGGGCGCGAGCGGCTGCATGCCCGACGGCACCTGCGAGGAGTGCGAGCTCATCGCCGAGGGCAACCACCCCGATGTCTACGAACTCGATGCCGCTTCCCGCACCGGCGTGGACAACGTGCGCGAGGAGATCATCAACTCCGTCAACTTTGCCCCGGTGCGCGGAAAGTACAAGATCTATATCATCGACGAGGTCCACATGCTCACGACGGCGGCGTTCAACGCGCTGCTCAAGACGCTCGAGGAGCCGCCGGCACACGTGATCTTTGTGCTGTGTACCACCGACCCGCAAAAGATTCTGGAGACCATCCTGTCGCGCTGCCAGCGCTTCGATTTCCATCGCATCGGTAACGAGGATATCGAGCATCGACTGGCCTACGTGTGCGAGCAGGAGGGCTTCGACTACGACGACGAGGCGCTGGCCATCGTGGCGCGCCATGCCAAGGGCGGCATGCGCGACGCGCTCTCCACGCTGGAGCAGCTGAGCGTTTTTGGCAACGGCACCGTGCATGCGGACGATGCCCGCTCGCTTTTGGGCGAGGTCTCGGACCAGATTTTGGGCGAGTTTGCGCGCGCCATTGCCGATCGCGATGTCGCCGAGCTCTATGGGCTGATTCGTGCGCAGGTCGAGGAAGGCAACGACCTGCTGGAGCTGACGCGCGATCTGGTGGCGCACGTGCGCGACGTGTACGTGGCCTGCGTTGCCGGCGCCCGCGCCGAGCTGTTTGAGGGCGGGGCCGAGCAGGCCGAGGCACTCGCTGCCGAGGCCGCTGCCTTTGGCGAGCATCCTGCCGACCGCCTGGCCCGTGTGCTGACGGTGCTCGACGATGCCGCGCTGGAGATGAGGGGCGCGAGTGACGTGCGCCTGGTGCTCGAGATCGCCTGCACCCGCCTGGCACGTCCCGAGGCCGACCTGACGATTGAGGCTTTGGCCGAGCGCGTGGCTCGCTTGGAGGCTATGGTCGCTAGCGGCGCCGTGCCGGCGAGCGTTGCTGCTGCTCAGGCTGCCCCGGCGGCACCTGCGGCGATGCAGCAGCCGACGCTGATCTCGGGTGCCCGGGCTGCTGCCCCGGCGGCGACCGCTCCTGCCGCTACGTCCGCGCACCAGGGCGGCATGCCTTGGGACCGTGGCGCCGCGGCTGCCCCCGCGGCCCAGCCTGCGCCTAAGCCCGCGTCCACGCAGGTCTCCAAGCCTGCGACGCCTGCGTCTCAGCCGGCGCCGGCTTCTCAACCCGTTGCGGCTCCGGCTTCCATGCCTGCCGCATCGCCCGTGTCGACGCCCGCGCCTAAACCCAATAACGCCGCCCAGGTTGCC
Source organism: uncultured Collinsella sp. (assembly GCA_934655965.1). Classification (GTDB taxonomy): domain Bacteria; phylum Actinomycetota; class Coriobacteriia; order Coriobacteriales; family Coriobacteriaceae; genus Collinsella. Next base: position 1,070 of record CAKUHK010000064.1, on the reverse strand, counting down.
GCCGCCGGTGCTGCCGAGACCCCCGCGGTCGAGGACGCTGGCGAGCTCCAGCGCAAATGGACCGAGGTCGTCGAGCGCGTCAAGGCTCGTCAGGCTTCCTATGCAGGCCTGCTGCTCAACGCTCGCGCCACGGCCGATGACGGCTCCAAGCTCACGGTCTCGTTCCCCGCGGGCTCGACCTTTGCCATCAAGATGCTCGGTCGCGCCGACACGCAGTCGGTGGTCCTGCCGACGGTCTGCGCGGTCTTCGGTCGTCGTACCGTCGACTATGTCCTGGATGGGGGTGGCACGCCGGCTCCTCAACATGAGGAGCATTCTCCATCTGCACGGGCTGCGGCATCTGCGGACCCGCAACCCGTGTCCTCGGCGGCCCCTGCATCCTCGAGCGTCAGCGCGCCGCAGCAGCAAACGGCACCGGTAGCGGCACCGACCCCGTCGGCGCCTAAGCCCGTTACGCCAAAACATGCTGCCGCTGCGCCCGCGCCCAAGTCGTCCGACCTGGGCAAGGCTCCGTGGTTGCGCTCAGATAATCCCGCCGGCGCTCCCGCCACGGGCAAGCTCCCGACGGAGCCCGCGCCCCGTGCGCCCGAGCGCTCTGTCTCTCCCAAATCTCAGCCTGCCGCGCAGCCCGCGCCGTGGGAATCCGAGCAGGTGCCCTACGACGATGCTATGGTCGGCGGTTTTGCCGGCGATGCGAGCGGGGACGATCTGCCCCCGTTCGACGTGCCCGGCGCGGCTCCGGCGTCCAAACCTGCCGCAGCGGCCTCCGCAGCTGCGGCGCCTGCCCCCGCAGGCGACGACGCCCCCGCGGCTCCCTGGGAGTCCAACCCCGGTGCGGGCAGTCCGTTCGGCCACCAAGGAGCGGCTCCGAGCATTCCGCAGACCGAGGACGAGGCTAAAGCCCTCATCCGCAGCGTCTTCGGCCAGTCCACCATCTTCAAACCGGTGGAGTAGCTGCGCAGGCGGGTATACTGCTCAAGAAGACAACCCTTTGAACGGAGCGAGCTTATGATGTGGGAATATGTCCGCCTTGAGGACGATACGCAGGTTTCGTATTCCGAAGTCCGTGA
>CAKUHK010000063.1:0-14376 GCA_934655965.1 uncultured Collinsella sp. | reverse complement strand
ACCTGGCCGTCGAGGACGAGCCGGTGCATGCGGCCTACGAGAAGTTCTTCCGCACCTTCAACCGTATGGACGCGGGCGAGTTCATGGACGACGACAGCAACTACGACGACCTGCGCCGCGCCATCATGGTTTCGCGCTACCTCGATCGTATTGCCTCGATTTCCATCGATGCCGCCTGCCGCCTGACGTTCCTGCTGACCGGTCAGCGCATGAACGCCGGCGATATCGCCCGTACGGACGAGGATGAGCTCGAGAGCATGCGTGTGCCTTCGGGCGAGGGCGTTATCATGAGGCCCGCCGTCGACGCGCGCTATGTTGCCAAGGTGTCTGCTAACGAGGTCAGCGAGGGTCTTCGCTACCTGCTGGATCATCTTGAGGACGAGGACGACGCCGAGGACGACGAGGAGTAGGGTAGTCTCGTTCGTCGAAAGATTGTAAATACCTAAGTGAGCGCGACCTTGCGAATGCAGGGTCGCGCTCTTGCGTTAGCATGAGACTACTTGTTTGGCTGTCTGCGGAGGCGATTGGCAATGGATAATTATTTGGACTTGATGCGCGCTCGCCGCGAGCAGATTCTGGAGCGGTTTTATGCGGCGCTTGATCGCGCGGGCCGTCCCCACGACGCCGCGCACCTAATTGCCGTGTCCAAGACCGTTGGCGTCGATGAGACCGTTGCCGCTATTCAGGCGGGGTATCGCCATTTTGCCGAGAACCGTCCGCAGGAGCTCGTCCGCAAGCTCACGGGTCTGGCGGAGCATCCGGAGTTGCCCGAGGTACGCTTCGATATGATCGGTAACCTGCAGACCAATAAAATCAATGCGGTTCTAGGTTCGGCGGAGCTGATTCACTCAGTAAGCTCGCTGCGCTTGGCGCAGGCCATTTCGAGCCGTGCGGTCCGCAAGATTGAGGCGGGCGAGCTCGCCGGCCCCCAACGTGTGCTGATTGAGGTCAATGTGAGCGGCGAGGAGTCCAAGGGCGGCTTTTCGCCCGACGAGGTTCGCGCCGCCGCAGGTGAGCTTGCGGAGCTTGAGGGAATTTGTGTGCAGGGCCTTATGACCATGGCCCCCCGGGGGAATAAAGATGTGGCGCGTCGCACCTTTGCCGGACTTCGCGAGTTGAGGGATGAGCTTGAGGCGGCGCACTCCGACCTGAGCCTGCCCGAGCTTTCCTGCGGCATGAGCGAGGACTTTGAGCCCGCCCTTGAGGAGGGCTCTACGCTCGTTCGCCTGGGCAGGGTAGTATTTAGTCCGGAGTTTGCAGTAAAATAAGGCTCTGAAGTGCGCGCTGATTATCGGAGCGCCTGCACTAAACCGCGAGAGGACACAACCATGGGCTTCCTTGACGAGATTAAAAATAAAATGCACCTGGGCGGCCAGCAGGGTTACGACCAGGGTTATGGCCAGGATGACGACTACGGCTACGACGACGGCTATGACGATGGCTACCAGAACAACGGCTACAGCGGCGCCTCTGGCGAGGGCTTCTACACCCAGGACGAGCCGAGCAACGGCCTGCTGGGTCAGACGCGCCGCGGCGAGGCAGAATCGGTCGCTGTGTACACGCGTTCCGGACAGCTGGTTGGCGACGACTCCCGTCATGCCACGACGTACAATCCACCGTCGCGTTCGCAGGATACTGGCGCAGGCGGCTATCGCCCTGGTGCCTACGACACTCCGTCGAGCTATGCCGAGAGTGCTCGTGCTCGCGCCGCGGCGCCCGCACCCGCTTCCGCGCCGAGCGATGCCTCGGCCTATGCGAGCAACATCATCAACGCCACGCCGCAGCTGCCGGCCTATGTCCTGCGTCCCGAGAGCTATGACGACGTCGAGACCGTTGTGCGCCGCGTTCGCACCAAGCAGCCTGTCGCGCTGATCTTTGTGGGCGTTCGCACCGAGGTTGCCAAGCGCGTCCTGGACTTTAGCTACGGCTTTGCCTGTGGCCTGGGCGCTACGGTCAAAGAGGTGGGCGACCGCGTATTTATGGTGTTGCCTGCCGGCTGCGAGGTCAAGGATTCGGACCTCAAGAAACTGCGTGCCGACGGCTACCTTAAGTAAACCCTAGACGAGGAGACTCTCATCAACATCTACACCATTGTCCAGCTGGTCAACACGCTGTTCAACTTTTACTCCACGCTCATCGTGGTCTATTGCTTTATGACGTGGATTCCCATGAAGCAGGGCGGTCTGCTGCAGGATATTGCCGCGGTACTCGATAGCGTCTGCGGTCCGTGGCTCAACCTGTTCCGTCGGTTTATTCCGCCGATGGGCGGCGTTGATTTTTCGCCGGTCGTTGCGATTATTGCGTTGCAGTTGGTGCAGAGGCTGGTTCTGCAGCTTCTTATAGGTATACTCGTATAGAACTGGCTCAGTAACTTACGTCGGGCGCCCGGCGCCATGGCGATGATAAAGGAGAACTTGTTATGGCTATTACCCCTGCTGACATCCAGGCCCAGACTTTCTCTGAGGCCAAGCGCGGCTACGATCCCGCCGAGGTCGACGTCTTTTTGGAGACGCTGTCCTCCGAGGTCGACGCCATGCTCGCCAAGATCGTCGATCTTAAGGGTCGTCTGACCGCCACCGAACAGCAGCTTGCCGATACGCAGGCTCAGCTTGCCCAGGCTCAGGATGCTGCCGCTCAGGCCGTTCCTGCCGCCCCTGTGGCCGCGCCCGCACCCGACTTCTCCGCTCAGGAGCGTCAGATTTCCGCCGCTCTGATCGCTGCCCAGCAGACCGCCGAGGGCATCGTCAACGACGCCAACGAGAACGCCGACCGCATCCGCAACGAGGCCGACGCCAAGGCCCGCGAGGTTATCCGTCAGGCCCTGGCCGAGAAGCAGGCCGAGCTCGAGGAGATCGATCGTCTGAAGGCTTCCCGTGAGGAGTTCAAGGCTGAGTACCTCAAGCTCATCCAGCACTTCATGGACGATGCTCAGAACTCCTTCCCGGCCGACCTCATGGCTTCCACGCCGGTCGGTTCTGCCGCTTCTCCCGCGGTGACCGTCCCCGCCGCTGAGCCGCTGCCCGTCGCCGATCCGGTTGTCCCCGTGGCCGATCCCTTCGCCCCGATCGATAACTTCGCCGCTGACGACCTGGACTAACGCCGGATTACAATTAGTCGATAAAAAAGGACCCGCAAGTTGCGGGTCCTTTTTTACCACATGTCCCAAAAATCTACTTGAGGAGGAAGTCGGGGAGGGGAATGGTGCGGGCCTCTCGATGCTCGGGGTCGGCAATATGGTCGGCAGGATAGCCGCAGACGAGCATGTGATAGGGGTAGACGCCCTCGGGCAGGTTGAACTGCTCACGGGCCACCTCGGGCTTAAAATGGCACACCCAACACGTTCCCAGGCCCTGCTCGGTGGCCTCCATCATCATCTGATCGCACACGATGGAGGTATCGATAGCGCTGGAGTTCATCTGGTCATACGGACGCACCCAAGCATCGTCGGTAACGCTGCAGATCAGAAAAATAAGCGGAGCCCCAAAGATAGACCCATCGCGAGCAAACCGCGGCTGACAAGCAGCAGCCTTCTCCAACAACTCAGGAGTATCAAGCACCATCACACGGGTCGGATGATTATTGCAAGCAGAGGGAGCAATCCGCCCCGCCTCAACAATGGCATCGACCACCGTCTGCTCAACAGCCCGCGACTCAAACTCACGACAAGAATACCGACCACGAGCCAGATCCAAATACGACATACAAGCCCTCCAACAATCAAACAACGAAACAAAAGACAACCAAAGGGTACCCAGAGTAGCATCCAACCAAACGCTCAGCACGGCCCCAAAGTACCCAACCGGGCACCAAAGGTCACATCAGCCAAGGCCTCATCACGCTCAAACCATCAGCCCAAGTTCCCAATGGTGGTACGTAAGGCGAAGGGCCGGCACCTGTTTACTTTCGAACGACTCTGCCACGCAGCCGGAGTGAGAAAGCAAACAGGTGCCGGCCCTTCGCCGCCGGGACACGTACCCCCAATTAACTGTTCTTCATTACGATCGAATCCACGACATCAGCCACATTCTCGCAGCAGTCAGCACAGTACTCCAGGAAGGCATACACGTCACGCCAAGCGATGACCTCGAGCGGGTCCTTGCCGTTGACGTGCAGGTTGCGCATGGCGTTGATATAGAGCTCGTCGGCCTCGGACTCGATGGTGTTGATCTGGATGACGAGCTCGCGCAGGGTCTTGGACTTGCGGTGGTTGGGCAGCTCGACCATCAGGTCCTTCATGGCACGGCAGGCATCGGTCACCTTGTGGGCGATCACGATGGCATCCGGGTGGATGCTCTGGATGTTGGTGAAGTAGACGCGCTGCACGACACCCTCGATACGGTCGAGTACGGTGTCGAGGGCGCAGCTCATCAGGTCGAGGTCCTCGCGCTCAAGCGGGGTGATAAAGGCCGTGAGCAGGGCATCCTCGAGCTCATGGTGCTTCTTGTCGGCCGCATGCTCAATCGAGTGCATCTTATCGAGCATGTCGTGGATCTGCGCGGGGTCGAAGTTTTCGAAGATCTGGGTGAGCAGCTCGGCAGCCTGAACGGCGAGGTCGGCGCAGGCGACGTAGTTGTCAAAGTAGAACGAATCGGGTTTCTTTGCCATGAGTGGGTCCTTTCGAGGCGAAGATGGGTGGGCGAAGTATTACGGTCCGGATGGGCGCTCGGTTTGACTAGAGGAACATCATGAACAGCTTAGCCATGACAAAGCTGATGAGTCCGCAGGCGGGGAAGGTGAAGAACCAGGTGAACATCATGTCCTTGACCACGCCGAAGTTGATGGCCGAGAGGCGCTTCACGGCACCGACGCCCATGATGGCGCAGGTCTTGATGTGGGTAGAGGACACGGGGATGCCGGTGAGCGTGGCGAGCAGCAGGTTTGCGGCGCCTGCGAGGTCGGCGGAGAAACCCTGATACTTCTCGAGTTTGACCATGCTCTGGCCGACGGACTTGATGATACGCTCGCCGCCCACGCTGGTACCGATACCCATGGTGGCCGAGCACAGCAGCATGATCCAGATGGGGATGCCGGCATCGCCGACGCCGGTCTGGCCGTTGGCGAAGGCGACACCTAAAAAGAGCACGCCGATGAATTTCTGTCCATCCTGCGCGCCGTGCATAAAGCTCATGGCCGCAGCGCTCGCGATCTGAGCGTATTTAAAGAAGACGTTGGCGCGTCGCCTGTTGGCGGCGGCAAAAAGAATCGAGACGAGTTTGCACAGGATCCAGCCCATGACAAAGCCCAGGCCGATGGAGAGCGCCAGGCCGTAGATGACCTTCATCCACTCGTGGACGTTGACGCTGCCGGCACCGCCGAGGGCGATGGCAGCGCCGGTGAGGCCGGCGATAAGGCTGTGGCTCTGCGAAGTGGGGATGCCAAAACGCGATGCCGTGGCACCGTAGACGACGATGGAGAAGAGCGCGGCGCACAGGCAGGCGAGTGCCATGGTGCTGTTTCCGCCAAAGTCGACGATATGCGAGATGGTGTTGGCGACGCTGGCATTAAAGTGCGTCATGATGAGCACGCCCAAGAAGTTGAACGCGGCGCTCATGAGGATGGCGGCGCGAGCGGGCATGCAACGCGTGGTGACGCAGGTCGCGATGGCGTTGGGCGCGTCGGTCCATCCGTTGACGAAAATGGCGCCGAGCGCGAGGATCACGGTGACGGCAAGGACTGGATTCGACACAAGTTGGCCGAGGAAGGTTGAGAACGTTACGTCCATATATGGGCTTTCTCGAAGTTTGCAGACACGTTACAAAAACATGATAAATCGTATCACCTCCTGCGGGTTTCTTTACGGAGTTCTGATGGGAGAAGTGAATTTTTTGGCACTGAAATTGGATATTTGCCCTGTTGACCGCCGGTGTTCTTTTTGCTAACACGTTGTGCGGACGTGTGTATGCGCCCTGACACTTCAAAACCACAGTCTGTTCGCTTTACAACATGCAAACATGCGTTCGATAATAGGAGGCATGGAATATCGACAGACAGATGGCAAAACTCGACGCGTGCACAAGCAGTATGTGGACGTCGTGGCCCGCATCCTCGCGGGCGGACAAGTTGTGCCGGTCACTGTCTGCTGGGTCGACGGCCGCTGCTTTACGATTGACGAGATTGTCTCGTCCACCGGCTTTGGTCTGACGGTCCATGGTGTTCGCACGGCAACCTATAAGGTTCGTTTTGGCGGGCATGCGACCGAGCTGTATCTGGAAGACCAGGCGCGTGAGCGGGCGGATGGCTCGCAGGCGCACGTGATGCGTTGGTGGGTGTGGGCATTCGACCGCACGCTCGAGGGGGAGCGCCGTAGGTAAGAGCGCGCAGTATTCGGGTACAATGGCTGGAATCTTGTCACCTGCAGCGCTGTCATTGGCGGCGCTTTTTGAAAGGACGAAGCTATGAATGATATTCAGGGCTATCAGAACGGCCCCATCGAGACTGGCGCGCGCCGCGCCAAGGAGATGTCGCCGCGTGCGTACAACCTTGCCATGTCCGCCCTCATCTTCTTGGGCTTTTGCGCCATGGGTGCCGGCGCCTACTTCACGAGCACCATGGCGTTTGCGCGCATGATGATGAGCGGCGCCGCTCTGCCGCTGGTCTTTGGCTCGTTTATTCTGACCATTGTCGGCATCGTCATGATGTCGGCCGCCGCCAGCAAGCAGTCGGTTGGCCTGTCCCTTGCGGGCTACGTGGTCTTTGCGAGTACCTTTGGCCTGACCGCGTCGTTTGGCCTTGCCAACTACGACCTGCCCACCATCAACACCGCCTTTATTGCCACGGCCGCTATCACCTTTGTCTTTGGCGCGCTGGGCGTGACGTTCCCCAAGTTCTTCCGTCGCGTATATGGCATCGGTTTTGGCATTCTGCTCGCCACCATCCTGGTCGAGATCGTACTCATGTTCATGGGCGTCTCGCAGACCATCACCGATCTGATCGTGATCGTGGTGTTCGCCGGTTTTATTGGCTACGACACCTATGTGGCCACGACGGTGCCGCCTACGCTGCCCAATGCCGTGCTTATGGCGTCCAACCTGTTCGTGGACATCATCAACGTGTTCCTGCGCATTCTGAACATCCTCGGTCGTCGCGACTAGTTCGGTGCATTGCGTGACTCTTGTTGGGCGCGGTAAAACGATGCGAAAGGCGGTCCTTCGGGGCCGCCTTTTTTATGCGTGGCGGGGTATCATGGATGGGAAAAGCCGATAGCGGCAGCGACAGGAAAGGTGACCACTTATGGCAGACGTCGACAACAGGAACCGTAACCGCAGGCCCAACCGCGCGGGACAGCCGAACCCTAAGCGTGAGGCTCGCGCTAAGGCCGCCGAGCGTCATGTGGCGGCCGTGTTCGAGGCTTGCGCCAAGGATATCGAGCGCTCGCTTGCCGGCGTGCGTGAGTTCGACGGTATGCCTGCCGGCTTTGTCGCGGCGCTGAAGGCCAAGGCCCAGGCGGCTGTGGTTGCTGAGGAGCCGGTTGCCGAGGAGCCTGAGGCCGCTGAGGTCGACGCCGTCGAGGTCGAATCCGCCGAGACCGAGTCTGCGCCCGTCGAGGAGTCTGCCGAGACCGAGTCTGCGCCCACCGAGGAGCCCGCTCCGGTTCTGTCCGAGGTCACCGTGCTCGATGCCTCTGCCGTGCAGGCCATCCTGGACAACGGCCGCGGCTATGCGCAGTTCTGCGACATGGCCGTGCTCGCCTTTGCCTCATTTACCAACCCGGGCGGCGGTTACATCCAGGGCTATCTGGGCCAGGAGGCGACGCTCTGTGCCGATTCGTATCTGTACAACGTGCTTGATAAGCAGCGCAAGTGGTACGGCGAGAACCGTCGCCGCAACATCAATTGCGAGCTCTACCGCAACCGCGCGCTGGTGGTGCCCACCGTGCGCTTTGACCGCAACCATGTGCATGCATATGCCGACGTGATCGTGGCTGCCGCGCCCAACGTTAAGCGCGCCCGCCAGGAGTACCGCGTGAGCGACGACGCTCTGCTGGATGCTCTGCGCGACCGCATTCGCTTTGTTCTTGCCATCTGCGACGAGCTGGGTCGCGAGAAGCTCGTACTGGGCGCTTGGGGCTGCGACAACAATGGCTTCGATGCCGAGGCTGTGGCAGAGCTCTTCCGTAAGGAGCTCGCGTCAGGTGACTTCAAGGTCAAGCAGGTCTTCTTTGCCGTGCCCTCTACGCGCTGGGACGAGGATTTTGCCAAGTTCGAGCACGTACTGGCGAACTTCCCCGAGCGCAATGAGGAGCCCTACGCTCAGGTTGCCGCTCGCACCGCGGCTGCCCGTGCTGCCGAGCAGGCTCAGGCCGCAGCCGAGGACGAAGAGGATGACGACGACTGGCGCAAGTATCTGTAAATGGTGCGCGTGATGTGACATGTTGGGCCGACGGGAGAGGCTGCTCCCGTCGGCTTTTTACTGAGTAGGGAGCTCAAGATGAAAAACGTTCTGTGCTTTGGTGATAGCAACACCTATGGCTATGATCCGGCGGGCATGCGCGACGGCACCGCGGTACGTTATGCGCAAGATGTGCGCTGGTGCGGCGTGATGCAGCGCGACTTGGGCGATGGCTGGCACGTAATTGAGGAAGGCCTCAACGGTCGCACGACGGTGCGTGACGATATGTGCCACCTGGACACTAACCTCAACGGTATTCGCGCACTGCCGATGCTGCTCGAGGCCCATAAGCCGTTGGATGCAATCGTGATTATGCTGGGCACCAATGACTGCAAGACGGTCTTTGGCGTGACGGCCTCCGATATCGCCCGCGGCGCCATGGCGCTGATCCGCGCGGTCCGCGCGTTTCCGTGGACCGATGCCGCGCCCTGCCCGCGCATTCTGCTGATGGCGCCCATCAAGATCAAGCCGCAGATCGCCGATGTGTACATGACCGACTTTGACGAGCGCTCCGTCGAGGCATCGGAGCATTTTGCCGAGTACTACGCGCATGTGGCCGAGCAGTTTGGCTGCGACTTCTTGAATGCCGCCGACTTTGCCGAGGCGGGCGATATCGACCATCTGCACATGACGCCCGAAAGCCACGAGAGCCTGGGCCATGCCGTGGCGGCCAGGCTCCAAGAGATGATCGGTGAGTAGCACGACCCCAAACCACCACAAAGGGGACAGGCACCTTTGTGGTGGTTTTGCCCGCGTCAACGAGCGGCTCGGTTGCCATATGGGCATGGACGAACTCATTGACCTGTTTGCCGAGGGCGACGAGCTCGTTTCCAATACCGCTTTTGAGGATTTGGAGCTTGCCTACGACGTGGCGAACGGTGCGGCCTTCGATGGCGTCGTGTTTCGATCCTGTATGTTCGACGGCGTTGACTGGAGCGGCTCAACGTTTCGAGATGTGGTGTTTCGCGGCTGCCGCTTTATCCGCTGCAACATGGAAGGCTGCTGGCTCAACCGCTGCGACTTCGTTGATTGCTCCGCACCGGGGCTCAACTTGCTCAGGGCACATCTGTCGAGCGTGTCGTTTGCGTCGTGCGACCTGAGCTACGCGAACCTTTCGGAGGGGCGCGTTGGCCCTATGGCGGCGCGTGATACACGCTTAACCGAGGCGGCGCTCCAGGGGTCCAAACTGGGGCAGTTGCGATTGGACGGCTGCGACCTGACGCGACTCGATGTGTTCAAGACGTCGCTTTCCGGCATTGATGTTTCGCGCTGCACATTCGCGGCGCCCGTTGTTTCGGGTGACTACCGTGAGCTGCGGGGCCTGACGGTCAATGCCGAGCAAGCGCTGGCGTTGTCGGGTCTGCTTGGCATCCAGCTCGCCGACGAATAGGTGCCAAAAGAAAAACCACCACAAAGGTGCCCTTTGTGGTGGTTTTGACGTTTGCCCAGATAAAACCTGCCAAAATAAACCTGTCCCTTTTTGGCAGGTTGCTGGTTATTTAGTACTGCCACATGTGGTTGACGGGGCCGGAGCCTTTGCCCATGTCCAGGCCGGCGGCGAGAGCGCCTGTTAGGTAGGCTTTGCCGGCGTTGACGGCGTCGGCAAGATCCATGCCCTGGGCCAGTGCGCAGGCGATGGCGGACGAGAGCGTGCAGCCGGTGCCGTGCGTGTTGCTGGTCTCGATGCGCTTGTGGCGGAACCACGTGGTGAGCGGATCGCCCAGATGGTTGCCCTCGTCATCGAGCGGTGCAGGCTCGGACAGAACGTCGTTGGCCTCGTTCACGAGATGCCCGCCCTTAACGAGGGCCGCGCAGCCAAAGCGGCGGGTGAGGAGCATGGCGGCATTTTGCTGCGTGCGCTCGGAATCGACCTCGTAATCGAGCAGGGCCATAGCCTCGGGAATATTGGGCGTGATGACCGTCGCCAACGGGAACAGGCGGCGGGTGAGTGCCTCGGCGGCATCCTCGGCGATAAGGCGAGCGCCCGAGGTGGCGACCATGACGGGATCGACGACCACGTTCGTTGCATTCCAAGCGCTCAAGCGGTCGGCGATAACCTCGATAATCTCGGCAGATGAAACCATGCCGATCTTGACGGCGCTGGGGCGGATATCGTCAAAGACGGCATCGATCTGCGCGGCGACAACGTCCGGGGATATGTTCTGCACGGCGGTAACGCCTAGCGTGTTTTGTGCGGTGATAGCGGTGATGGCCGTCTCGGCATACAGGCGGTGCGCCGTGATGGTCTTGATGTCGGCCTGAATGCCGGCGCCGCCGCTGGAATCGGATCCTGCGATGGATATGACGGCAGGTACCTTGCTGCGATCCATGTTCGCTCCCTTGTTCGGTCGGATTCAAATGGGTCTTCTACCTTCTACCTGCATTATAAAGATGCCCGGGTCGGCTGTATGCCGATCCCGGGCGGGTGATGCAATCTTTACGCAAATGCAAGCAAATGTTCACACGTCAACAATTAACGGTCGTCAACTCGCTGCTAAAGCGATTGCAGCAAAGAGTCTAGTCCTCCATGCCAAGGTCGATCGTCGTGCCCTCGAACACCTTATTGACGGTGCGGACGGCGCACATCTTGCCGCACATGGTGCAAGTGCCTTCGGTGGCGGCAGGGGACTCCTCGTAGCGCTTCTTGCCGGTGACCGGGTCGAGCGCCCACTTCCACATCTCTTCCCAGTCGAGCTTGCGGCGCGCCTGGCCCATGCGGTCGTCGGCGTCGCGGGCGTGCGGCACCTTCTTGGCGATATCGGCGGCGTGCGCGGCGATCTTGGTGGCCATGAGACCATCGAGCACGTCTTGGGCGTTGGGCAGGCACAGGTGCTCTGCCGGCGTCACATAGCACAGGAAGTCGGCACCGGAGCTGGCGGAGATGGCGCCGCCGATGGCGGCGGTGATGTGGTCATAGCCCACGCCGATATCGGTCACCAGCGGGCCCAGCACATAGAACGGGGCGTTGTGGCACAGACGCTTCTGCAGCTTCATGTTCGCGGCGATCTCGTCGAGCGCCATGTGACCGGGGCCCTCGACCATAACCTGGACGCCGGCGGCCCAGGCGCGCTTGCACAGCTTGCCCAGCTCGATCATCTCGGCGGTCTCGGTGGCATCGTTGGAGTCGTAGAGGCAGCCCGGGCGGCAGGAGTCGCCGAGCGAGATCGTCACGTCGTACTCGTGGCAAATCTCGAGCACCTCGTCGTAGAACTCGTAGAAGGGGTTCTCGTTGCCGGTGACTTCCATCCAGCCAAACAGCAGCGAGCCGCCGCGGCTGACGATGTTCATGAGGCGGCCGGTCTCCTTAAAGGTCTTGATGACCGACTTGTTGATGCCGCAGTGGATGGTCATAAAGTCCACGCCGTCCTCGGCATGCGCGCGCACGACCTCGAGCAGGTCGTCCTTGGTCAGCTTGACTAGCGGCTTTTCCATATAGCCGATGGCGTCATACATGGGGACGGTGCCCACCATGAGTGGGGTCTCGTCGATGAGCTGCTGGCGGAACTGGCGCGTCTTGCCCGAGTTGGAGAGGTCCATGATGGCGTCGGCACCAAAGTCCTCGGCGATCTTGACCTTCTTCCACTCCTCGGCGGCATCGGCCTTGTCGCCCGAGATGCCCAGGTTCACGTTGACCTTGGTGGACAGGCCCTCGCCGACGCCAAAGGCGCGCATGCCCTTTTTAATGTGCACGATGTTGGCGGGAATGGCGATGCGGCCGTCGGCCACGCGCTCGCGGATGTACTCGGGGTCGCGATGCTCGCGCTCGGCGACTTCCTTCATCTGCGGTGTGATCTGCCCGGCGCGGGCGAAGTCGATTTGCGTGACGAGCTTGGGCTCGGTCTGTGTGCTCATTGGCACGGCTCCCTTCGTTGGCATTACCCATATCAGGTTTGCGGGTCAGGGCGGGCGCGCCCAGTCTCAGCCTGCCGTCTTGTCCTGCAAGCTCCCCGTTATGTCATGGGCTCAAGTATAGCCTGAATGGGTACGATTGAGCCAACGAGTGTGCCTGTGGGGAGGCGAACATGGAAGACAAGCATCTGTATCGAGAGACGCAATGGGATGTGTCGGCCGAAGAGAGTCGCGCCCACCATGGGCTGGTCGCCATTGGTTTCGCGATTCTTGCCGTGATAGTGATCGCCTGCTGCATCTGGAAATTTGGCGGCCGTGGCGGCGCTGCCTGGACCTTTGAGGCTGATGATAGCCTGCCGATTATGACGGTGAGGAGTACTGGCGGTAATGCCAATACGCTCGCCGTTCCGGGCGATTATTGGTACCCGCGCGATGAGTTTGTGCAGTTGCAGCTGAGTGGTGGGTCCATTCCAGGTGAAGAAATCGAACGCGTGACCTTTGACGCGACGCTCAAAACGCTCACGGTGAAGCTCAAAGATCAAGGAGATGCGCCCGCGACCATGGATATCGCCCTGACGGAATGGCGTCTCGAGCCTCCGACGGGTGTTGCGGTGTCCGAGGTTGAACACGTCAGGATTACCTATCAGGACGGCACGACAAATGAAATTGCCAAAGCCGACGGTTTGGCGGAATAGACGTCGTGCCTAGGCAGTGCCTTCAAAAGTAGCGGTGGGCCTACAAGGTCTGCTCGTTCAGGAAGACCAAGGTGTTTTTGTTTGAAAGCTCGGGAGCGTGACGATAGCCGACATCGAACGCGGTGAGCCCGCTTGCATCCTCGAGCTTGTTTTCTGCCATCCAGCGGACCATCGAGCCTCGCGCCTTTTTGCTGGCGGTCGAGCGCTGGATGGGCTTGCCGTTGCAGACGCCTTCGCCAAAGAGACACGTGACGGTCGTGATGTCGCCGGCAAGGTGAGGCAGAACGGCTTTGGCGTATTCTACGCTGGCGAGGTTGACGATCGTGGTGTTTGAGCCTGCCGGAGCGATAGCCCTTGCGAGTTTATCGTCCCAGAACGCATAGAGGTCACAGGCATCGTCGACGGCGAGCTTCGCGCCCATCTCCAGCCGATACGGTTCGACGGCGTGAAAGGGGCGAGCGCATCCGTAAAGGCCCGAAAGGATCCACAGGTGGCTTTGCAGCCATGCGAGCTGCGCGGAATCCATCACCTCGGGCGCCATACTCTGGTACTGAATGCCGTGATAGGACATAACGGCGGGGGAGACGTTGCGGGCGATATCGGGATTGTCGAGGTTGTCATTATTCAGGATGGGCTCGAACTCATGCAAGGTGTCGAGACAAGGCCCCAGCAGTTTGTCGCTCACGTTCCACAGCGCCTGTAAGCCGTCGGTGCCTTCATTTCGCTCGGTCTCTAGCAGCGCACGGTGCAGTCGAGCCGTCTCGTGCGCAAAGGGTGGAATGCCCAGGACTTCAAAAGCGTCTTGGGCCGCGCGCATCTGTTTGGCGGGCGAAATGATGACCTGCAACATGGACTCTCCTCTGCAAAAAAGAAGTTGCGGTGGAATAGTTCTTGTTTTGCCTGTTAAAAGGGCTATTTAGGAACTATTACACCGCAACTGATGAGGGGCTAGTTAGGCGCGCTCAATGAAGGCCTTGTAGCCGCGATAGGCCTCGTAGATGTCGGCCTTGTTGGCGACCTCCCACAGGGCATGCATGGACAGGACGGCAACGCCGGAGTCGATGACGTTCATGCCGTACTCGGCCATGATGTAGGCGATGGTGCCGCCGCCGCCCGCGTTGACGCGACCGAGCTCGCAGGTCTGGAAGTCCACGCCGGCCTCGTCCATGATGTCGCGGATGAGGGCCACATACTCGGCGTCGGCGTCGTTGGAGCCACCCTTGCCGCGGCTACCCGTGTACTTGTTAAAGCATAGGCCGCGACCCATGAAGGCAGCGTTCTTGGTCTCGAACTTGCTCGCGTAGCCCGGGTCGTAACCGGCGGACACGTCGGAGGAGAGCATGCGGCTGCGGGCGAGCGCGCGGCGCAGGGCCAGCGGGCTGTCCTCGCCGGCAAGCGTCATGATCTCGGCGACGGTGTTCTCGAAGAAGCGGCTCGTCATGCC
>CAKUHK010000062.1:0-14426 GCA_934655965.1 uncultured Collinsella sp. | reverse complement strand
GTCCTGCTCCTTTGGAGCCGCGGACAAGGCGCCACACTGGTCTGCGGAGTGTTCTGAAAACTAAGCCCGGCCCCCGCCTGCGGTGACGCTGCCGCGAGCGGCCTGCGATGGGGGCGTTGTCGGTTGGGGCCGCTGGGCTGATGTGGGGGCACGTGGCTGCTGCGGGCCCTGATCCCGGCGGCGGCCTCGGCGCTTCGCGCCTGCCGCCTTGGGGGACTGTGGGGCGCGGCCGGCAGCTACGGCGCGTTGCGCCTGCTGCCTGGGGTGACTTTGGGGTCGTACGGCAGCTGCGGCGCTTCGCGCCTGCTGCCTGCGGGGACTTTGGGCTTGGGGCGAAGTGAGGTCTAATACTTTTCACGAGAAGTGAACGACCTTATTTGAACCCTCGAAGCATTGGCATATTTTGACCATTATTTCCTGCGGTTTTATCGCATGAATCCTGCGATTTTGCGGTCTAAAGGTGTGGATGCTCCGGGGCTCCGATTTCGCTCGTTCACTTCTCAGGAAAAGTATTAGAGATCAACTGGTAGGGGTACCGCTCTGGCGTCGAAACCCTGCGCCTTCTTCGCTTGGTTGGGGAAGATGGCATCGCTTATGCAACGCTCGAGCGTATCTGCGGGGTTGTCTGCACAATTCGCGGTATTATGTTTGCGGAGTTTTGAAAGGAGCCGCTGGTGGTCACGACGACGTTTGCTTCGCCTTTGGGCGAAATCCTGCTTGCCGCTGATGGCCGCGGTTTGACGGGGCTTTGGTTTGAGGGCCAGGAGCACTTTGGCTCTACGCTCCTTAAGGAGGATGCCGAGTACGTCGAAGGTGCCGATGCGGTTTCTGGTGCTGGGGGAATGTCTTCGGCAAATCCCGCGAATGGCGCGGCTTCTTCGGTGCTCGAGCGTTCTTGGGCTTGGTTGAATGCTTATTTTGCTGGTCAGGAGCCTCGGTTTACGCCGCCGTTGCATATGATCGGCACGGCGTTTCAGCGTGAGGTTTGGTTCGAGCTGCTTTCTATTCCGCGTGGTGAGGTTGCTACGTATGGCGAGATCGCCCAGCGTGTCGCGGCCAAGCATCGTGTGCCGGGAAACGAGGACCCTGTTGTGTCTCCCCGCGCTGTGGGGGTAGCGGTTGCGCGTAATCCCATTTCGATCATCGTGCCGTGCCATCGTGTGGTCGCCGCCGACGGCTCGCTCAATGGATATGCCGGCGGGCTTGATCGCAAGGAGTGGTTGCTTCGGCTTGAGGGCGCATACGAGGAATAACGCTTGTGCTGCCTGAATAATCTGCATGAATAAGGCGCCGCGAAAGGATGAGTCGCTGTCCTTTCGCGGCGCCTTTTGTTTGGCGGCGAGAAGTTCCGGCTACTCCTGCAGGTCGTAGACGGTTGTGTTGCCGATGGTCTGGGCCGTGTAGTTTTGGGCAACCCATTTGGCGATCTCGCTTGCGGCGCTCGAGCCGCCCATCTGCGTACCGCCCATGCCGCCACCCATGCCACCGCTTGCGATGTAGTAGCGGATGAGGCCTTGGGCAACGTAAACCTTGAATTCGTCAAGCGTGGGCGCGGGGTCCGATCCATTAAAGCCGCCAATGGCCATGACGGGGAGCTCGCTTGCCAGCTGGTAGCTCGCGGCATTTTGCGAATCCGTGGTCGCTGCCACCCAGCGATAGCCACTGGCATTTTGCGTGAGCAGCTCGACCAGGCTCTCGTTGGCGGAACCGCCGCCGAGCAGGCCGGAGCCGCCGCCGGTCGGGGCGCTATTGCTACTGGTGTTTTGGCCGTCATCGGTGGATGCATCGCTGCTGCTGGCGTTGCTATTGTCGGACGCGCCTGCGCTACCGTCCGCAGCTCCATTGCCGCCAGGGCCACCGTCTGCGGCGCCATTGCCGCCAGGACCACCGCCCATGCCGCCTCCGCCGGGGCCGCCGCCCATGTTGCCGCTCGGTCCGGCAGTGACGATTGAGCCGGTATGACCGGTGGCTATCGTGCAGGCGGTCCAGGCGATCGGGCCGGCAAAGATTGCGACTAGGCCGACCCCAGCAACAGCGAGCATGCCACGCTTGAGTGCCGTGGGCCACACTGCCGGGGTGCCATGCTGCATCCAAAACGCCACGATGCAGAGCACGAGTCCGGCGGCAACGCTCAACACGCCCACACAAACGCCCAGCCAGGCATAGCTGCCCGAGCGTAAGATAAGCGCCATGTCCCAAGCTCCGGTCGCGGCAATCAGCAGGCCCGCGACGCCCGGCATCCAGGGACGGTTGCGCAGCTCAAGTAGGCTGGCCCCGCATATGGCGACGAGAACCGCAATGGCGGGCGAGAGCGCCACGGTGTAATAGGCGTGGAAGATGCCGGCCATAAAGCTAAAGACGAGCCAGGTCATGATAAGCCAAGCGCCAAAGATGACAATCTGCGTGCGGCGAATGCGCGTGACGGTATCCAGATCGATGCTGTCTTCGCGTTTTCCCAGATAAAACCTACCAAAATAAACCTGTCCCTTTTTGGCAGGTTTGGCGGCGATAAGGCCGAGGATGATGGCGGCGAAGGCGATGGGGGCGAGCCAGGTGATCTGGTCGCCAAAGTCGCTCGTCCATAGGCGGAACAGGCCGGTCTCGCCCCACATGCCGCCTTGGCTGCCGCTGCTGAGCGCTTCGCTCGCGCCGGGAATGACCGAACCGGTCTCGTTGCCGGTCAGGCGCCCCAGCCCGTTGTAGCTAAAGGTGAGCTCGATAAACGAATCGGTCTGCGAGCCGCCAAAATAGGGGCGCGAGCCGCTCGGCACCAGCACGGTGAGCAGCACCCACCAGCCGGCGCCGATAACCATAGCGCCGAGCGCAACGACAGCGTCGAGCAGGCGGCGCGGCCAGGTCGTGGGCGACAGCAACAGCATCGCCAGGCCAAAGCCGGGGAGCACCAAAAGAACCTGGAACTGCTTGGTCAAAAAGCCCAAGCCGATCAACAGACCGGCCACGGCGTACCAGCAGGTACGCACGCGATTGCCATGGCGGTCCGCCGGCAATTCGAGTCCGCGCAGCACGCAGGCGGCGGCACCCAGCATAAGCAAGATAAGCAGGGCATCGGGGTTGTTGAAGCGGAACATGAGGGCCGCGACGGGCGTGGTGATAAACACGATGCCGGCCACAATGCCTGCAGCGTTGCCCCACACGCGGCGCACGGTGGCGTACAGCAGATACGTGCATGCCACGCCCATGAGCGCCTGCGGCAGCAGGATCGCAAACGAGCTCAAGCCCAGCAGGCGCACCGAAAGCGCCATGAGCCAGATGGACGCGGGCGGCTTATCGACGGTGATGGCATTTCCGGCATCCAGGCTGCCCCACAGAAAAGCCTCCCAACTCTTGGAGCCCGCCTGCGCAGCGGCGCTGTAAAACTCGTTGGCATAGCCCGAGGCCGTCAGGTTCCAAAAGAAGACGAACGCAGCGGCAAGCATAAGCAGTGCTACGGCGACCCAGTCGAGCGGGCAGCGGACGGGGGCGAGCGATGGAGCCGAGGCGGCATACAGCTCGCGGCGAAGCGAGCGCGCCCCTTGTGATGCGTTCGCCGATCGGCGGCGGGTATCAAGGCTCATCGGGCATCAGTCGCCTGCTTGAGGGGATAGCGATACGCGTCGGCTTGCGTGGCGCCTGCCTGTCCCTCACTCGCCTTGAGCCGCTTCATGCCGGCAAGGTCCTTGCGCACCGTATCGACGATATGCACCGTGGTGCCGGGGTCTTCCTTCCACCGCACAGCAAACTCGCACGACGCGATGCCCATGCGCTCGGCAAGGACCAAAAGTTCGGTATCGAAGAACCATTCATTGTCCTGGATGAGCGGCAGCAGCGTGTCGGCCGCCTCGGCAGATATCGCCTTAAATCCGCACTGCGCATCGTGAAAATGCGCGCCCAGATAGCTCTGAAGCATGCGGTTGTACGAGCGCGAGATAAACTCACGCTTGGCGCAGCGCTCCACGCGCGATGCCGGCAGCAGGCGTGAGCCAAAGCAAACGTCGGCACGTCCGTCCAAGATGGGGCCGACAAGCTCGGGAATCTGGCGAATATCGGTGGAAAGGTCGACATCCATATAGGCGCGCACGCGGGCCTTGGATGTGCTCCATGCGATTTTGAGGGCACGGCCGCGACCCTTTTGGGGAATGCGGATAGCGCGAAGCGTAAAGGGAAACTTGCAGGCAAGGATGCGGGCAAGTTCCCAAGTCTTGTCGCTGCTGGCGTTGTCGGCGATGACGATCTGCCAGGTAAACGACTTGGCATGGATCGAGACCTCGCGCAGCTGGTCCATGAGCAGCATGACCGAGGAGCCGAGCTCGGCCTGCTCGTTAAAGACGGGGATGACAAAGTCGCAGTCGACCTCGCGCGGCTCGCCGCAGGTGGGGATGGACGAAGGGGAGGGCTCGCCCTGGATTGCCTGCGCCGTTGCCGGCGGGGTTTGCCCTCGGGCGGCTTCAGACGCGGGGCGGTCTTGCATGGCGGCGGGCGCGGTGAGGACGCCCTGTTCGATGGTGTCAGACTTGGTCATGATCGTGCCTTTCTATGTGAACGCGTGGGCGGCTAGGCAGAAAGGGAGGTCTGCGAGGTGGCAGAGCTATCGCCCGTGCCTGCAGGCGAATCGCTCGGGGCGCCGTTTGAGTCGTCGGTCGAGTCATCGGCCGAAGCGTCGCTCGAGCCGCTGGCGTTGGGTGCGCCCGTGGGCGCCTGTCCGCTCGGTGTGCTGCCGTTTGCAGAGCCTTCGCTGTTGCCGGTGGTACCGTCCGCGCTCGGGGCGCCACCGCCCTGCATCCCGCCGCCCTGCATGCCACCCTGGCCGCCGCCCATGCTGCCTTGCGCCGCCTGGGTCGACCCGCCGGTCGCGGCGCCCATGATGGCGCCGCCCGCAAGACCGCCGGCCAGGCCGCAAACAGCGGCAAGTGTGGCGACCAGCAACAGGTTCGCAGCGCGGCCGGGCTGCTTGCCGTCGTATTCCTTAGTGGGCGCCGTCTGCTGCGGGGCGGGCTCGGCGACATATACGCAGGTATCGGGAGCGGGCGCCGACGTGCCGGCGGGCATGGCGTGCTCTCCAGCAGACTCTCCCGCATAGAGCGGGTTGACGACCGCGACGGGCACATCGCTTGCCGCGTGCTGGGATGCCGTATTGGGCTCGGCGCTCTCGCCGCCGGTGACGCTGTCGGTATTGCGGTTGAACAAGCTGTCCATGGTGCTCTCCAATCGGGTGGGTACGGAGCCGCCCGTGTTGACGGCTCCCGCATCGAAGGGGATGGCATGGTCTCGACATGCCGTCGCGAGGTAGCATGGCTGTCCTCGTGACGATGCTGTTCTACCGCGGCCGGCGCGCCGGCATGCGCCCGGCATATGCGCCTTAAGTTTGGCTAAGCCCTATCCAGCGTTTTTAAAAACACGCAGCTTGAGCTGCTAAGGCTGCGCTAAGGCAGCTTTCGGTACGCTATTATCGGCAGTATCGAAACCTGTATTTCCATGCGCCAAAGGAGCAACCATGAAGCTGATGCTTGCCGAGGACGAACCCGGCCTCTCCCGCGCCCTTACCGCGATCCTGCAACATAGCGACTACGAGGTCGACACCGCGCTCGACGGCCTGACGGCACTCGAGTATCTGCTCGCCAACGATTACGACGCAGCGATTTTGGACATCATGATGCCCGGCATGGATGGCATCGAGGTGCTCAAGCGCACGCGCGCCGCCGGTAAGCGCCTGCCAATCATCATGCTCACCGCCAAAAGCGAGGTTTCCGATAAGGTTGAGGGCCTGGACGCCGGTGCCAACGACTATCTGACCAAGCCGTTTGCCGCTAAGGAGCTGCTCGCGCGCATTCGTGCCATGACGCGCGCCGCCACGGCGATTGACGCCACGACGCTCAGCGTGGGTAACGTTCGCCTCGATACGGCGGCGTGCACGCTGGTGGGCCCCTTGGGCGAGGAACACCTGGCAAATCGTGAGTTTCAGCTTATGGAGCTCTTCATGCGCAACGCCGGTACGCGCATGCCCACGGAGCGCCTGATGCTCGAAGTCTGGGGCGAGGACGCGCCTGAGGGTGCGAACGTAGTGTGGGTCTATATCTCATATCTGCGCAAAAAGCTGACGGCACTTGGTGCCAACGCGGCCATTCGCGCATCGCGCAACCAAGGCTATTCGCTCGAGGTTGTCGAGGAGGGCGAATAGGCGTGAGCGTGAGCACGTGGTGGCAGCGCGTGAAGTTGAAATGCGGCTTTGGTGCGGGCATGAACGACCCGGCGCGTGCCGACGCCGCCAGTGCCATGGGGCGCCGCCTGCGCCGCAAGTTTATCCTGGTGGCCATGGGTGCCGTCACGGCGGTGCTCGCGCTCATCATCGCCGGCATCAACATCGTCAACTACTCGCATGTTTGCAAAACGGCTGACGCGCGCCTGGACTACATCTTGGCGGGCAAGGGCAGCATCGATTGGACGGATGAGCCCAAGGCCGATCCGGGCGACGGTAAGGATGTAGCTGGTAACGGGGGCGCGGCCGCTGGCGGCGGCGAAGATAGTGACGACGGCGCCGGCATTAACCTGGAGCATGTTCCCATTAGGCATTTCGAAGGCATGACGGCGGAGTCGCCCTTCGATACGCGCTACTTTACGGTGACGATTTCCGGTGGGCAGGTTGCCGATATCAACACCGCCCGCATTGCTGCGGTGGGCACCAAGCGCGCTTCGCGTATTGCCTCGGAGCTGTATTCCAAAGGTTGGACCTCGGGTTTTTCTGGCAACTACCGGTACACCGCCACGGTTCAGGGCGACGAGACCACCTACGTGTTCGTCGATTGCTCGCGCGAGCTTGCAAGCTTCCATTCGTTTTTGGGCGCGAGCGTGGCCATCAGCTGTATTGGCTGGCTGGCGGTGTTGGCGATTGTAGCGGTTGCCTCGGGCGCGGTGATTCGACCGATGGTCGAGAGCTACAGCAAGCAAAAGCGCTTCATTACCGATGCGAGCCACGAGATTAAGACACCGCTGGCTGTAATTGACGCCGCCAACGAGGTACAGGAGATTGAGAGCGGCGAGAGCGAGTGGACGCAGAGCATTCATGAGCAGGTCGCGCGGCTGACG
Source organism: uncultured Collinsella sp. (assembly GCA_934655965.1). Classification (GTDB taxonomy): domain Bacteria; phylum Actinomycetota; class Coriobacteriia; order Coriobacteriales; family Coriobacteriaceae; genus Collinsella. The sequence goes on along the minus strand of CAKUHK010000062.1, from coordinate 7,346 downwards.
GCGCTGACGGAACGCCTGGTATTTTTGGCGCGCATGGACGAGGGCTCTGCCGGCTTTACCATGGCGGCGATCGATCTTTCGGAGGCCGTGGACAAGGCTACGGCGCCGTTTGAGTCGGTGGCGGTTTCGCGCGGCAAGCGCCTGTCGATGTCGATCGCGAGCGGCGTGCGGGCCCATGCCGATGCCGCGGCGGTGGCACAGGTGGTTGAACTGCTGCTGGATAACGCTACGCGCTACGCGAGCGAGGGCAGCGTGATTGAGCTGAGCCTGCGCGCCGTTTCGCGCGGTGCGGGCAAGGGTGCGGCTGAGCTTGTCGTGTCGAATACCGTGGATGAGCTTCCCGAGGGCGATCTGGACCGATTGTTCGACCGCTTCTACCGTGCAGATGTTTCGCGCAGTTCCAAGACGGGCGGCTCGGGCGTGGGCCTATCCGTCGTGCGCGCCATCGCCGAGGCCCACGGAGGCTCCGCCACCGTATCCGGCCACGACCATCAGATCGCCTTCATCGTCCGCCTCTAAAACCTGCCAAAAAGGGACAGGTTTGTTTTGGCAGGTTTTATCTGGGGAAATGCCGGCTGAGAGGTTGCGGGCGGAAGCAACGCCTCGGTGCGGCGCGCGAAATGGGATGCGGTTTCCCCTTGGGGCGCCAAGCGGAAACGGCATCCCGGAATTTAGCCTTAAAGCGGGATGCGCTTTCCAAATGGAGACCCAAGTGGAAAGTGCGTCCCAGAATATCGCCTCAGAGTGGGACGCCGTTTCCGGGTGAGATCATCTGCCGGATGGCTTTCTACGCCCGCTCCTGCAGGGCATAGATCGATTTGTCCATGTTGAAAAGATAAGCCACGACGCAGACGACAAAGAACGCCGGCAGGTTGCCGAAGCCGAAGACCTCGCAGCCAATAAGGATCGGCGCAAGCAGCGTGTTGGTGGCGCTGCCAAAGACGGCGGCGTATCCCAGCGCGGCGCAGAGCTCGGCGGGCATGCCGAGAACACTGGCGAGTACGACGCCCAGGCTGGCTCCGATGGAGAACAGCGGCGTCACCTCGCCACCCTGATATCCTGCGGCAAGCGTGGCAATGGTGAGTGCGAATTTGAGCGCCCAGTCCCAAGGCATGATGGCGGCCTTGCCGTCGCCGTTCAACGCTGCCGATATCAAGTTGGTGCCAAGTCCGCAGTATCGCCCCTGCCATAGCGCAAACAGGATCGCCGACAGCATGAGGCCCATAACCGCGATGCGCGTATAAGGGTTGGGGAACAACCGCGCTGCAAGGGTCTTGGCATGGGCAAGGCACCAGGCAAAAGCACCGCCCGCCATGCCAAACGCGACGCCCAGTGCCGCAAGCCGTCCAAGACCGGGAAGGTCAAGCATGTATGGGGCAGCAATGGCGACCTCGAACTTCTCGAGTCCCAGGGCGCCGGAGGTCATACTTGCGGCGAGCGAGGCGGTAAGCGCGGGAAACAGTGCGCGGTACTCCATACGTCCGGCGACCAGTACCTCGATAGCAAAGACCGTGGCGGCGAGCGGCGTTCGAAAGAGCCCGGCAAAGCCAGCAGCCATGCCAATGAGCAAAAACGTGTTGCCGGGGTCGCGGAAAGGTAAGCGTCGACCGATCCAATGCGAGACGGTCGCGCCGATCTGCACCGCTACGCCCTCGCGTCCCGCGCTGCCGCCAAAGAGGTGCGTCCCCCACGTGCTCAACATGATGAGCGGCACCAAACGCGGGGAGATGGCGTCTTCGCGCCCGTGGCCTACGTTGAATACCAGGCTCATGCCGCGGTCGGTGCCTTTGCCCCAGGTGCGGTAGGCAAATACGATGGCCAAGCCCATGAGGGCGAGGAAGGGAAGAAGCAGCGAGACGTGCTCGTCGCGGAAAGCGCCGATCGCCAGAAGCACGCGACCAAAGAGGGCGCAAATGGCGCCAACGATGATGCCGATAGGGATTCCGACGGCACCCATGAGCACGAGGCCGCTATAGGTGTTGACCAAGCGTTTAATCCTACTCGATGCGCTGCTTTCCGACATTTTGCTTTCCGACGTTGTCCTCTCGATATAAAAAGAGTTGGAGTTGCGCATCGTTGAGAGGCTTTCCAGCTTTAGTAAAACAAACTTATAGGATGCGATGTGCCGCGTCAAGGAAACTGCCGGATGACCTTGGAACAGCTGGTCGACCGGCCTCAATCTGATCCGCCGGGTGGTGTCCCACGCTACCCGGCGCGTTTGACGGGATGACGAACCACGGTCTTGAGCTTCTCCGGTGCGCATTTGCGTGGGTCGGAGAGGTAGATCTCGTGATGAAGGCGAGAATCGGAGAAGTCGAGGACGTAACCTTGTTCTGCCGCAAGCTCATGCATGGCGTTCACGGTTGCCGGTTCGTTGTCGTAAGGTCCGGTATGCATGCACTGCACGCACAAGCCCTCGTCAACCTTAAGCAGCTCGACTGCAGAAAAGTCCAGCTTCTTTTTGGCAGTAGCTTCCGCGACGGCCCAGTCAAAGTCTGCCTGGGTGACGAAATCGGGCAAGCGGATGCAAGAGATGAAGTTGAAGTCGTCCTTGCGCACATAATCGATGTCGCTGCTGGGGGAGTCTTGCCACCAGAAGCCCTCGAGCGGCGGTACCACAAAGTCGAAATAGCCCTCGATGTTTCTCGAACCTTTCTTCGACATCTTGATGGTGTAAGCGATGCCGTAAAGCAGCGGAAGGGCGCTTTGATACTCGCCGTCTGCGGTGTTTGGGTCGCCCTTTCCGCGCACGGCGACATAGCTCATGGGTGGGACGGTTACGATGTTCGGTTTACTGGCAGGCTTGTAGAGCTCCTTGCATTCCTTTTTAAAGTCGAACGCCATGGCGGCCGCCTTTCTGTGTAGGGACCCGTGTAACTGCTATCATATCATAGAAACGAACACCCGTTCGACTAATATGGCTGACGGTCGAGATAAATCTTTTGCGTTTGACAGGCGTCCTGACTCCGTGGATGACCCCTCTGCCGCTTCGTCGCTCTATCAACACCCGCCATTTCCCCATATAAAACCTGCCAAAATAAACCTGTCCCTTTTTGGTGGGTGCGAAATGGGTAATACTTAAGAGTTATCCGACCAGATGGGAATCAATCGATGGCCTATATCGAATTCAAAGACGTTATCAAAGCCTATGGCGAGGGCGATGCCCGTATTCACGCGCTCGACGGCGCGAGCTTTACCGTTGAGCGTGGCGAGCTTGCCATTATCCTGGGCGCTTCGGGCGCCGGTAAAACCACGGCACTCAACATTCTGGGCGGCATGGACACGGCGACCTCCGGCACCGTGATGGTGGACGGGCGCGATGTGAGCGCCGCCAGCGAGGCGCAACTTGTTGAGTACCGTCGTGCCGATGTGGGCTTTGTCTTTCAGTTCTACAATCTGGTCCCCAACCTGACAGCGCTCGAAAACGTGGAACTTGCAGCTCAGATCTGCCCCGATTCGCTCGATGCTGAGCAAACGCTCCGCCAGGTTGGTCTGGGCGAGCGCCTGGGCAACTTCCCGGCGCAGCTTTCGGGCGGCGAGCAACAGCGCGTGTCCATCGCCCGCGCGTTGGCCAAGAACCCCAAGCTGCTCCTGTGCGACGAACCCACGGGCGCGCTCGACTACAAAACCGGCAAGCAGATTTTGCAACTGCTGCAGGACACCTGCCGCAAGCAGGGCATTACGGTCATCATCATCACGCATAACTCCGCGCTCGCGCCTATGGCCGACCGCCTGATTCGCTTTAAGAGCGGTCGCGTGGAGAGCGAGATGGTCCAGCAAAACCCCGTGTCCATCGAGACGATCGAGTGGTAGCGCCCATGGACCAGGATTGCCAAAACAGCCAAAACCGCGATACGGAGCACGTGGATCGCGACCGGGAGTTTACAACCTACCGCACCGCCCAAAGCTCAAACGATATGGTGCCGACGGTTTTCCGCCGCGGTATCTACCGCACGATTCGAGGCAGTCTTAAGCGCTTTTTGTCTATCGTGGTCATTACCGCGCTCGGCGTGAGCGTGATGTGCGGTCTTAAGGCGGGCTGCGAGGACCTGTGTGATTCGGTCGACGCCTACTTTGACCAGCAGAATGTCTATGACATCAACGTACAGTCGACCTATGGTCTCACCCGCGACGATCTTGCGGCCATCCAAGAGGTCGACGGCGTCGAGACGGCCGAGGGCATCTATACCGAGACCGCTTACACCGCCGTGGGCACGACGCGCGAGCGCGTAGTCGTGCAGAGCCTCTCCAAGGAGAATATCGATCAGCCGGTGCTGGTGCGCGGCGATCTGCCCGAGGCAGCCGGAGAGGTCGCGGTGACCTCGCGTTTCCTGAAGGCTTCGGGCAAAAGGCTCGGCGATACGGTGAGCTTTGCCGCGAACGACGCGAGCTCGTCGAACCAAAGCGCCAGGGATCAGTTTGCCGCGGGCGATTACACCATTACGGCCGAGGTCCTCGACCCCACTGACGTGAGCTCAGACTCGACGGTCAACGCTTTCCGTGCCGCCTCGGCTGCGGACTATAAGTTTTACGTGAGCGAGGACGCCGCGACGTCGTCGTCTTATTCCGCGATTCATGTGGTCGTCGAGGGAGCCAAGGATCTCAACTCCTATTCCGATACCTACACGGCAAAGATCAATAAAGCCAAGGCCAATATCGAGAAGATTCGCGACGAGCGCGAGAAGGCGCGCGTTCAGGAGCTGACAGTCGACACGCCGGCGAGCCTTGACGCGGCCGAGCGTCAGGCAGAGATGCTCTTTGGGGTTGAGCAGAGAAACATCGATCGCATGGCTGAGGGTAGCGAAGAGCGCGCCCAGGCGCAGGCCGATTTGGACCAGCGTCGCGCCGCGGCCGACCAGCAATTCGCCGACGCCCGCGCCGAGCTTTCTGACCTGGGGGAATGCACCTGGTATATCCAGGACCGCGGCAACATCGCAAGCTACTCGAGCGTCGAAAGCGACAGTTCGTCGATCGAGGCCATCGCCACGGTTTTCCCGTTCATCTTCTTTATCGTCGCCGTGCTCATTAGCCTTACCACCGCCACGCGCATGGTCGAGGAAGAGCGCACGCTCATCGGCCTGTACAAGGCGCTCGGCTATTCGCGCGGGCGCATCCTGTCCAAATATGTGGACTACTCGTTGTGGGCTTGCCTGATCGGTGGCGTGCTGGGCAATGTCATCGGCTTTGTGGGCCTGCCGCTGTTCTTGTTCACGGTGTTCGACGATATGTACTCGCTGCCCCAGATGCAGCTTTCGTACGACATCGTGTCATCGCTCGTGTCGGTGGCGCTGTTTACCGTGGGCGTGGTGGGCGCCACGATTGTCGCCTGCCGCCATGAGATGGCCGAGACGCCGGCATCGCTCATGCGCCCCAAGGCCCCGCGTGCCGGCTCGCGCATTCTGCTCGAGCGCATCGGCTTTATCTGGCACCGTATGAGCTTTTTGAACAAGGTCGCCGCGCGTAATCTGTTCCGTTACAAAAAGCGTGCCTTTATGACCATCTTTGGCATCGCGGGCTGCACGGCGCTCGTGATTTGCGGCATGGGCATTCGCGATACGTCGGTGGCGCTTTCGCCCAAGCAGTATGGGCATATCACACGCTACGACCTACTGGCGGTTGCCAACCCTGACGATTTTTCGAAGACGTGTGCAGCACTGGAGGAGCGCAGTGCTGCCAAGGACTCCAGCGTGACGGTGACCTCGACGCTGCCGATTATGACCGACAACGTTACCTTTACGTTTGGCGGCAAGAGCGAGACCGTGCAGCTGGTCGTAGTGCCCGATGACCGCACGGACGACTTGGGCGACTACGTGTGCCTGGAGGATGAAGCCAAGAAACCGTTGCCCCTGCGCGATGGCGATGTATATCTGAGCAAGAGCTCTCAGCTGGTGCTGGGAATTCATCCGGGCGATACGGCGCAGGTCCAGGATTCGTCGCTCAATGTTGCCGATGTTAAGGTCAGCGACATTTCGCTCAACTACTTGGGCAACACCCTCTATATGACGCAGGGCACCTATGAGCACGCGTTCGGTCGCAGTGCGCGCCTTAACGGCATCTTTGCGCTGCTCAAGGGCTCGTCTGCCGATCAGATCAAGTTTGGCGAGCGCCTTAAGAGCGACGGGTGGCTGACGATTTCGTGCACGGCTGAGCATTGGGAGAACTACGAGGACAACTTTGCCATCGTTAACTCGGTGGTGGTGCTTGTGACCTTTATGGCGGCGTGCCTATCGTTTGTGGTGGTGTTTACGCTGTCCAACACGAATATCTCGGAGCGTGAGCGCGAGCTGGCGACCATTAAGGTACTCGGTTTCCGTCGCGGCGAGGTGCACCATTACGTCAACAAGGAGACGCTGGTTCTCACGGCAATCGGCGCCATGCTGGGCGTGCCGCTTGGCGGCGTGCTGGCAGAGAGTTTTACGTACATCCTGCAGATGCCGTCGCTCTACTTTGACGTTGAGGTCGAGCCGCTGAGCTACGTGCTGTCCGTGCTGCTGGCCTTTGGCTTTACATTTATCGTCAACCTCGCCACCAACCGAACACTCAACAAGATCGACATGGTCGGCGCCCTCAAGAGCGCCGAATAACCTGCCAAAAAGGGACAGGTTCATTTTTGGCAGGTTTTATCTGGGCAAACGCCGGGCAACCTACGGGCTACCCGGCGTTTATTACTTCGACAGCTTCTGCTCGCAGGCGTGGATGAGGTCGTCGTAGTGGGCGATTTTGTAGTTGAGACGATCGAGACCGGCCTGCATTTCGGCAATACGCTCGGTGACCTGGTCGCGCTGTTCTTCGAGAATGGCTCTGCGCGCCGCCATGGTTTCGTCACCCTGTTCCAGGAGCTGCATATATTCGATGAGCGCTTCGATTGAGACGCTTGCGCCGCGCATACACTTGACGAACTTGATGCGCGCGCAGTCTTGTTCATCGTAGTCGCGAATGCCATTTTCGTTGCGGTGTACACGAGGCAGCAAGCCAATGCGCTCGTAATAGCGCAGTGTATCGGCGGAAATGCCATACTCCTTTGAAACCTCGGCAATCCTCATGCCAACTCCCTGGATGTCTTGCAAAGTTGCGGTGGAATAGTTCCTAGATTCGGTCATTTGGGCCTTAAATAGGAACTATATCACCGCAACTTTCTGGTAATCGTGCGGCCCGGCGTGGATGAGGGGAACCTCGGCCTTTGTCGCCGATTTTAAATAGGTCGTATGCCACAAAATGGGCCTATCTACTACGTTTTATTGAGTACCCTCGACCATGCCGGAAAGACGAAAAATAAAACCGACGCTCCTATAAGTTGTCAATAGGCAGTTTGCGGGAGCGCTCCCTTCAATTCGCACAGGAGCTCG
>CAKUHK010000061.1:0-14763 GCA_934655965.1 uncultured Collinsella sp. | reverse complement strand
CTTTGTCTTTGGCGGCGCCACCGCTGCCTACCAGGTAGAGGGCGAGACCCGCACTCACGGTAAGGGCAAGGTTGCCTGGGACGACTTCCTGGAGGCCCAGGGCCGCTTCTCCCCCGATCCCGCTTCCGACTTCTATAACCAGTACCCCGTCGATCTGGAGCTGTGCGAGGAGTTTGGCATCAACGGCATCCGCCTCTCCATCGCTTGGAGCCGCATCTTCCCCAACGGCACCGGCGAGATCAATCCCGAGGGCGTCCAGTTCTACCACGACCTGTTTGCCGAGTGCCATAAGCACCACGTTGAGCCGTACGTCACGCTGCATCACTTTGACACGCCGCTTTCCCTCTTTGAGAAGGGCGACTTCCTTAACCGCGAGACCATCGACGCCTTCGTCGAGTTCGCCACCTTCTGCTTTAAGGAGTACGCCGACCAGGTGACCTATTGGTTCACCTTTAACGAGATCTGGGCCGATGCCTCCAACACCTACATCGAGGGCACCTTCCCCGGTGGCGTCAAGGCGCATCTGGCCGAGACCTTCCAGTGCGAGCACAACATGATGCTCGCCCACGCCAAGGCCGTGCTCGCCTTCCACAACGGCGGCTTTAAGGGCAAGATCGGCGTCATCCAGTCGCTGGAGTTTAAGTACCCGCTCAACGAGAACGACCCCGCCGACATCAAGGCCGCCAACAACGAGCACGTGCTGCAGAACCAGTTTTTGCTCGACGCTACCTTCCGCGGCGACTATGCGCCCGATACGCTCGAGTGCGCCAACCGCCTGGCGGCCATCTCGGGCGGCACCATCCAGATCCTGGACGAGGACCTCGAGGTTATGCGCGAGGCTGCGCTCTACAACGACTACCTGGGCGTTAACAACTACCAGTGCCGTTTCCTCAAGGCCTACGACGGCGAGAACGACCTGCACCACAACGGCACGGGCGAGAAGGGCACCGGCCGCTGGCGCGTCAAGGGCATTGGCGAGCATGTGAACAAGCCCGGCATCCCCACCACTGACTGGGACTGGATTATCTATCCCGAGGGCCTGTTCGATCTGCTCGTCTACATTAAGCAGCGCTACCCCAACTACAAGCAGATCTTCATTACCGAAAACGGCATGGGCTACAAGGACCCCTACAAGGACGGCTTTGTGGACGACCAGCCGCGCATCGACTACATCGAGCAGCACCTGCGCTGGCTGCTCAAGGCTATGGAGGTCGGCGTCAACGTGGGCGGCTACTTCCTGTGGAGCCTGCAGGACCAGTTCTCCTGGACCAACGGCTACAACAAGCGTTACGGTTTCTTCTACGTGGACTTTGAAACCCAAAAGCGCACGCCCAAGGCAAGCGCATACTGGTATAAGCACGTGGCGGAGACCCGTCGTCTGGACTAGCGACTCGCAGCCAGCGGGATCGTCCCGCGCACATAACCTGCTCCCCATTTCTCTAGCCGGAGGCGGCACGTCACACAACGCGCCGCCCCCGGCTTTTTGGTTTTGGGCGGGCTGACGGCGGGGCGTTTGTCTCGGTCTGTAACATCTTGAACGGTTTTTCGGTCCCAACTGTTACAGATCGAGACAAACCCGAGGACCGTTCCAACAAAATCTCGATCTGTAACATGTAGCCCACTTTTGACCGTCTACCTGTTACAGAATGAGATAAACGCGCAGTCCCATCCCCTCAATCTAAATCTGTAACATCTAGCTGAGTTTTCTGCCCCTACCCGTTACAGATCGAGACATATCGCACGGGCCACCTGCACAATCTCGATCTGTAACATCTGGTCGAGTTTTTCGGTCCCAACTGTTACAGATCGAGATGAACGGGCCGAGCAAACCTACGCCCGCAGGTCCTTTACGCTGGAACGCTCGACCAACACGCCCGAGACGAGCGTACGGCTTCTGGAGCTTGGAGCCTCCAGGCCTGCAACGACCTCGTTAAGCGCACGGATGCCCAGCTCGCGGTGGCGAAACTTCACCGACGTCAGAATCGAATTGGGTATCGTCTTGTAAAGCTCGTCGTCAAAGCCGATCACAGACACATCATCGGGCACACTGAGCCCCTTGTCACGTAGAGCCGTCATCACGCCGTTTGCCATGCAGTCGTTAGCGGCGAGGACCGCCGTGCAATCGGGTTTATCGGCAAGCACAAGGCCCGCGGCATAGCCACTATCCGCATTCCAATCGCCTTGCAGAGGCTCGGGCGGCTCAATGCCACGCGCCTCGAGTGCCGCACGCCAACCTTTCATACGACACTGGCTCGACAGCGACTCTTTCTTACCAGAGACGAAGTACACGTTCTTGTGACCATGATCCAAGAAGTACTCGCACGCCATACGCGCACCGCCCTCTTGATCGTCACTGACCGTAGAGCAAGTAGGGTGTTCCATAGGCGTGATGATCACGGTCTTGAGGTCCTTTGGCGCCTCGAAGGTGTCGAAGTCGTCGACCATCTGACGCAGGTTGAAAATCATGCCGTCGACGGGAAGTTGCGACATCCTACGCGCCGCTTCGGCAAGGGTCATCTTCTCCCCAGCCCGCTTTTTGATCATCGTGAGCGCAAAGCCCCGTTCTTCAGCGGCATCGGCAATACCGTCAATCATGTCCACGGCGCCGCCTGACAAGTGAAACAGCACGACGCCGATGCACCCGTAACGGCCCAACTTGAGCGAGCGCGCGGCAAAGTTCGTTCGGAACCCGAGCGCCTCCATGGCCGCATGGACCTTATCGCGCGTCGACTCGCGCACGCTATCGGGCTCGTTGATCACACGAGACACCGTCTTGAGAGAAACACCTGCGGTAACCGCCACATCGTTCATCGAGACATTTTTCTTGTCCATCGTTGCCATTACTGCTCCAGACGCACCCGCATCGTTCGTTTTCTGCGTTCTAGCATACACTACCTGCCCAACTGATAAATCAACCGTTTACCGGACAATATCGACCACTCACCCGTATATCCTTGTTGCTCTTCCAAAAATGTCTTACGTTGTCATTAACGAAATGACAACGTTGTCATTTCGCAATGCCTTCCTTAAGCAGGAAGGCTTCCGGGCAGTCCTGACCATCCATCGACGACCAGTTCCATCCACATGCATCGCGCATCAAGTAGCAAAGGAGCTCCATGGACGCCATCGTAAAGATGCTCGAGAAGCATCAGCCGTTCTTCGAGAAGATCTCGAGGAACATCTACCTCCAGGCCATCAAGGACGGATTCCTCGGGTGCATGCCCATCGTCCTCACCTCCTCGATCTTCCTGCTGATCGCCACGCTTCCCGGCGTGGTCGGCATCACGTTGCCCCAACCGCTCATCGACTGGTGCAATAAGCTGTACAACTTCACCATGGGTGTCATGGGCATTATGGTTGCCGGCACCACCGCCAAGAACTTTACGGCTTCCATGAACCGTCGCATGCCCGCCGGCAAGGTGCTCAACGACGGCTCCACCATGGTTGCTGCCCAGTGCAGCATGCTGCTGCTCGCTGTTACGCAGTTCACCACCAAGCTCGACGGCTCCGAGCTTTCGGTCTTCGATTGCACCAGCATGGGTACGCGTGGTCTGTTCTCGGCCTATATCGCCGCGTTCATTACCGTGTGGGTCTATAAATTCTGCGTCTCGCGCGATCTGACCATTAAGCTGCCCAAGGAGGTTCCGGGCGCCATCGCTCAGAACTTCCGCGACATTATCCCCTTTGGCGGCGCCGTCATCATCTGCGGCATCATCGATGTCGTCGTGCGCAACCTCATGGGCGTTCCGTTCTCCGAGCTGCTTATCAAACTGCTCTCCCCGCTCTTTACCGCTGCAGAAACCTATCCTGGCCTTATCCTTATTCAGGCAGCCACCGCGTTCTTCTGGTTCATCGGCGTCCACGGCCCCTCGATCGTCCAGCCGGGCATCGACCCCATCCGTCTTGCCAACCAGGCCGAGAACCTGCAGGTCCTGCTGGCCGGCGGTCACCCCGCCCACTCCCTCACCTTTAACATGTCGCTCGTGGGTGAGTTCGGCGGCACCGGCGCTACGTTCATCGTGCCGCTTCTGCTGATCCTCTTTATGAAGTCCAAGCAGCTCAAAGCCGTCGGTAAGGCCTCGATTGTTCCTGTTGCCTTTGCTGTCAACGAGCCGCTGCTCTTTGGCGCACCGATGATCCTTAACCCCTACATGCTCATCCCCTTTGTCGCCGCCGGCTGCGTCAACGTGAGTGTTGCCAAGTTCTTTATCGATAACGTGGGCATGAACGGCTTCTCCTTCGTGGTGCCTTGGGCCACCCCCGCCCCCATCGGTATCTTCATCACCACGAACTTCCAGCTCATCGCCCTGGTATTTGTCGCGATCATCATCTTGCTGGACGCCATCATCTACCTGCCGTTCTTGAAGGCATACGATAAGCTGCTCTGCGACCAGGAAGCCGAGCGCGCCGCCGAGCTGGGTCTCGAGTCCGATGGCGCTGCCACCATCGCTGCCAGCGCCCCTGCGCCCGCCGTTGAACAGGCCACCGCTACCGCAGAGACGACCGCCGCTGCCGTCGACAGCGAGCCTGTCGCCGATCAGCCCGAGCCCGCCGCCGACGCATCCGCTAAGAAGGACGTCGATGGCCTGAAGGTCCTCGTCCTGTGCGCCGGCGCCGGCACCTCCGCCATGCTCGCCAACGCCATTAAGGAAGGCGCCGCACAGACCGGCGAGAACATCGCTTCCTCCGCAGGAGCCTATGGCCAGCACACCGCCATCATGGATCAGTACGACGTCATCGTACTTGCCCCGCAGGTCCGTAGCTACTACAACGACATGAAGGCCGACACCGATCGCCTGGGCATTAAGCTGCTCGCCCCGCGCGGCAAGGAATATATCGACCTTACCCGCGACCCCGCTGGCGCCATTAAGTGGCTCCGCGAGAATCTCGACTAGTTTCCTCCCTCTGTTGGTGCCCGGATCCCCAGTTCGGGCACCTCTCCCTATTCGTATCCCACAGAAAGGATGACTCATGTCCAATCCCATGCAGTTCCCCGACGGCTTTGTGTTTGGCGGCGCCACCGCCGCTTACCAGGTTGAGGGCGAGACCCGCACGCACGGCAAGGGCAAAGTGCCCTGGGACGATTTCCTGGCTGCTCAGGGCCGCTTCTCCCCCGACCCCGCGAGCGACTTCTACAACAAGTACCCGGTCGATATCGACCTGTGCCAGCGCTTCGGCATCAACGGTATCCGTGTCTCCATCGCTTGGAGCCGTATCTTCCCCAACGGCACCGGCGAGATCAACCCCGAGGGTGTTGCCTTCTATCACGAGCTCTTTGCCACCTGCAACAAAGCCGGCGTTATCCCCTATGTCACGCTCGATCACTTTGACACGCCCGAGGCCTTCTACCAGGACGGCGGCGAGGGCTTCCTGACGCGCACGACGATCAACGCCTTTGTCGAGTACGCCAAGTTCTGCTTTGCCGAGTTCACCGAGGTCAAGCACTGGTTCACCTTTAACGAGATTCCCGCGACCGCCGAGGGCAGCTTTATCGTTGGCAACTGGCCGCACGGCGAGAAGTATCGCCTGGACAAGGCCTTCCAGCTTATGCACAACATGATGGTGGCCCACGCCAAGGCAGTCGTTGCCTTCCATGAGGGCGGCTTTGAGGGCGAGATCGGCATTGTCCAGAACCTGGAGCCCAAGTATCCCCTCGACCCCAACAGCGCCGCCGACTGCGAGGCTGCCCGCATGGCCGACGTCATCAATAACCGCTGGGTACTCGACGCCACCTTCCGCGGCCACTATGCAGCCGACACCATGGAAGCTGCGTCCAAGTTGGCCCATATCGCCGGCGGCGAGCTCGACGTCCGTGACGAGGACATCGCCGCGCTGACCGCCGCGCTCCCCTACAACGATTGCCTGGGCGTCAACACCTACAAGTGTCAGTTCCTGCGTGCCGCCGAGGGCGAAAACGACATCAACCACAACGGCACTGGCGACAAGGGCTCCTCGCGCTGGTTCCTCAAGGGCGTTGGTGAGTCATGCGTGCGCGAAGGCGTACCCACCACCGATTGGGACTGGATTATCTATCCCGAGGGCCTGTACGATCTGCTGCTCCGCATTAAGAACGATTACCCCAACTACAAGAAGATTTACATCACCGAGAACGGCATGGGCTATAAGGACGACTTTGAGGACGGCTTTATCGACGATGTCCCTCGCATCGACTACATGCGCCAACACCTCGCGTGGATCCTCAAGGCAATCGACGGCGGCGTGAACGTCGACGGCTACTTTGTGTGGTCGCTGCAGGACCAGTTCTCCTGGACCAACGGCTACAACAAGCGCTATGGCCTGTTCTACATCGACTTTGAGACCCAGAAGCGCTATCCCAAGGCAAGCGCGTACTGGTACAAGAACGTCGCGGAGACCGGCCTGCTCATGGCCTAGTTTTTGCCGCACACCCCTTGTCGGCCGCATGCGAATCCCCCACGGGCTCGCATGCGGCCTTTTTTGTTTTTAGCTCGGCCCGCGCCACACGTTTATCTCAATCTGTAACATCTAGCAGGGTTTTTCGGTCCTAACTGTTACAAATTGAGACAAACCCGAGAACCGTCCCGACAAAATCTCAATCTGTAACACGTAGCCGAGTTTTTCAGCCCTAACTGTTACAGATCGAGACAAACAGATAGCGGAATCCAATCTTTCCAAGCAGCTGTGGAACGCGGTCTCTAGTTTTCGGTATCACGAACATGCTTTCAGTATCATTTAGTTCTGGCATGATACCGAAAGCATGTTCGATCATGTGAAAAACCCGCGCGCTGGCTCAATCAAGCCACGGGCCTACAAGCTTCGTTTGTTTTTAAAATGCTACCCGCGCACATTTGCGCGTCATTTCGTGTCACGTTGACGCGCAAAATGACGCACAAATTTTTACGTGTCATATTTTTTGACGCGCAAATGGCGTTTTTATTTTTACGTGTCATTTTGCGCGCCATTTTGATTCGATAAATCCCCGCGCCGGCAGAGGGCAGAAGTACCGCCTGCTTCGCTAGTTAGCAGATGACTTGCGCGTGCTCCTCGATGGCGGCGCGGTCTTCTGCCGAGATGCTCGGCTCGCATACTACAGCGTCCAGGTTGTCCAGACGGCAGAAGGTGTAGAAGTCGCGCTTGCCGATCTTGCTGGAGTCGGCGATGAGATAGCGCGAATCGGCCTTGCTAAAGGCGAGCTGCTGAATGCGGCCCTCGTCCATGTTGGACGTGGACACGTCACCGTCCAGAATGCCGTTGGCGCCGATAAAGGCGGCGTCGATCCCCAGTGCGCGCAGGGTGTCCTCGGCCGTGGGGCCCACAAAGGCGGCAGTGCGGCGGCGGTACATGCCGCCCACCAGGCACAAGTCGCAGTCCTCGCGCTCCTCGAGCAGGTTGAACACCGAAAGCGAGTTGGTCACGATGCGCAAACGGCACGCCGGCAGCATCGAGGCCATCTGTTCAACCGTGGTGCCCGTGCCCAAAAAGATGGTCGAGCCTTCCTCGATGAGTTCCACGGCACGGCGCGCAATCTGCAGCTTTTCCTCAGCATGCTTGGTGCGCTTTTCGCTGTGCGAGTACTCATGGCGAAGCATCGCATGGGGGCGACCCTGCGCGCTGCGGGCACCGCCGTGCACGCGCTCGATCTCGCCCAGGCTCGCGAGTTCCTCAAGGTCGCGGCGGATCGTCATGTCCGAGACGCCCAGCGCGTCCGAGATCTCCTTGACTGAGACCGTTCCCTGCTCCTCGAGCAGCTGACGAACCCTATCCTGTCGCTCTGCCTTAATCACGATGAGTCCTCGCTGTTCCTTGCGCGCATCAATTCAAACAGTAACGAACAAATTGTATCAGATTCGCGCGGACTAAAAATGAACGCTTCAACTGCGCCTTCATTACTTTTTTTAAGAAAAATACCCCCTGCTTTAGTGGGGTGTAGTGATAATCTCGCCTGTTCGCGCTACAGTTTGTCCGAAATACCTCGATGTTAGGAACCAAATGATCACTTCCGAGCTTTTCGGCACCGCGCCGTGCGGTACCCCCGTTCATCGCTACACCCTCAACGGGCCCGAGATCTGCGTTCGCATTATGGACTACGGCGCCACCGTTCTGGGCATTGACGTACCCGACATCCCCGGCAACGTACGCGATGTGGTGCTGGGTTTCGATAAGCTCGAGGATTACTTTGACAACCCCGCCTGCTTTGGCGCGACCATCGGCCCCGTGGCCAACCGCACCGCAGGCGCCACGATCACCATCGATGGCACGGACTGGCACATGCCGGCCAACGAGGGCGCCAACAACCTGCACAGCGATCTTGAGCACGGCCTGCACAAGCGCGTGTGGGACGCCGAGCTCGACGAGGCCCACAACGCCGTGCGTATGACTACCTCACTCGAGGATGACGAGCTGGGACTCCCCGGCAACCGCACGTTTACGGCCGTGTTTACCGTGACGCCGACGGGCCGCTTCCGCATCGAGTACGGCTGCGAGAGCGATCGCGCCACCTACGTGTCCATGACCAATCACACGTACTTTAACCTCGCCGGCCACAACGCCGGCATGGACTGTGAGCACTTCTTTGTAGCCAACGCCTCCCACTACCTGCCCATCAACGAGCAGAACATCCCCACCGGCGAGATCGCCACGGTCGAGGGCACGCCGTTTGACTTCCGTGAGCTGCGCCCCGTCGCTCCCGGCATGGAGGCCGACGATCCGCAGATCAAGCAGGCTCGTGGTTACGATCACTGCCTGTGCATCGGTGGCTACCAGTACGGCCGCAACCTGCGTCGCGCCCTGCATGTTGAGGAGATGTGGACCGGTCGTGAGATGGATTACTACACCACCGCCCCGGGCGTGCAGCTCTACACCGGCAACTGGCTGGGCGACGAGCACGCCAAGGACGACGCCAACTATGGCTGGGGCGCCGGCTTTGCCCTCGAGGCCGAGATGTACCCCGACACGCCGCACCACACGCTGTTCCCCCAGGGCATCGTGGGCCCGGGTCACCCCTACAGCAATGTGATCGAGTATCACTTTATGAGGCACTAAGCCCACTACGCGACATATCGCACAGCAGCGCCCGCCGGCACCACCGCCGACGGGCGCTTTTTCATCCCTAGGGCTCAATTTCGCTGTCACTGTATGAGTGGCATATCAAAACTATGCCCATTTACTACGTTTGGTCGAGGATGCTCGAGCATGCACCGTTTTTTCTAAAATTAGCAAGCCGTCTACCTGCGGTTTTGTTTTTCTCAAATTCGGCATGCTCGGCGATAACCGATCAAACGTAGTAAACAGGCATAGTTTTTGACAGGCGGCATCGCGCGCATCCTTCGCGAGGGCAAAATGATCCGTTTTCCTCCGTCCCCAAGGGATCAGTTGAGCAGATTGTCGATGGGGTCGGGGTCGGAGCTGGGGAGGTAGCGGATTTCCAGCTCTATGCCGAGCTCTTGCAGCTCTTTGAGGGCGGCAACATCCTCGTCGTCTACGGCAACTGCGGGCGTTACGGGACGCTTACCCTCCCCTGCCTGCATGTGACCGATACTGATCTTGGTGATAGGCACGCCGCCTTTAACCAGTGCTAGCGCATCGGCGGGCGACGCTACCATGATCAGGATCCATTGGCGCGGCGTTGCAGTATGTATGACGTCAATCGTCCTTTGGACTGAGAAGAACCGTGTCCACACGCCCTCGGGCGCCGCGACCCTCATGGGCGCCCACTTGCGCGAATCCGCCGCAATCCCGTCGTTGACGATCAGGACAAGGTTGGAGCCTACGGCCTCATTCCACTGCTCAATGTCTTGTGCATAGATAAAGCGGTCGTCAATTCGTGTAAGAAGAATCTTGGGTTGA
Organism: uncultured Collinsella sp.; assembly: GCA_934655965.1. Classification (GTDB taxonomy): domain Bacteria; phylum Actinomycetota; class Coriobacteriia; order Coriobacteriales; family Coriobacteriaceae; genus Collinsella. Next base: position 4,938 of record CAKUHK010000061.1, on the reverse strand, counting down.
GCCATCGCCGCCCCATTCTGTTCGAGGCCCGTAAGAGCAAGACATCACGTCTCCAATATTAGTGCATTTAAAGTGAGAAAAGCCGTCAGAACACTTGCGCGGATTTGCGATGTCCCGTATCATAGACAGCCGTTGACGCCTCAGTTGCGTCATCACATGGCCGCCAGCGTAGCTCAGTTGGTAGAGCACCGCTCTCGTAAAGCGGGGGTCACCGGTTCGAGCCCGGTCGCTGGCTCCATTGCACAAGATAGCCGCCTTCGGGCGGCTTTTTTGTTGCCGATTTTCAGGCACGCCGTCAATCCAAGCACCACGCCGTCGGCAACTCCCCTGTTCAAAAACAAAAGCCCCGCCAACCGCGCTCCCCAAACGGGAAACCACAGTCAACGGGGCTCAAGCGCGACCCCCTCAAGGAAATCGCGCCAACACACAGCTCAATCGAGCGGCGCGCTACTCCTCCCAGTAGGCGTCGGCAAGCAGCTTAAAGCAGATCTTCTTGACCGGCTGCGCGCCGTCGCCCGGGAACTCGAGCGTGGGCATGTGAGGCTCGCCGGCAACGAACAGCGCAAACTTGTCGTCGGCCAGATCGCCGGCGATCGAGACGTCGGAATCGACCAGATCGTAGTCGTCCTTCTCGTCGAACTCCTGGACCAGCGTCAGGCTGCCCGTGGCGACCTTAAAGGCCTCGCGACCCTCGACGTCGATCTGCAGGTCGTGATAGCGCTGATGCGTCTCATAGTGAGCGTCGGCCTCGGGACGCGTCGTGGGGGCCATGACGTTCGCAAAGACCTTGTCGCCCAGAATCGGATGGCTGCCGACCTCGAGCTCCGCCGGGTCGTTCTCCTCGAGCCAATCGATCAGCACGTCGAGACCCTTGAGCATTCCGCGGTATTCCTCGATATCGCCCAGTGCACCGTAAATCATCTAAATCCCCTCTCGGATCGTCTCTTTGGCAGCTACTCGGTAAACGCGTTACCGACGCTGTTGCCGCCCACATACGTCTCGACCAGGGTAAGGTCGGGATTGAACACGACAAAGTCGGCGTCGCGCCCCGACATAATGCTACCGCACTTGTCGTCCACACGGACAAACAAGGAGCGAGCAATACCGAGGCGCAACCCAAACTCTTACAGCTCGGTCACGACAACGCCGTTGTAGACCTCGTCCCAACGTTCCATGACCAGATGACCGGTCATGGGATCCATGGCGTTGAGCTTGCCGCAGGTGTTGGCGGTACGCAGCACCGTCTCGTCATCCGCGCCGGCTGCGATGGCATGCGCGAAGCCCGCGATAGTGGAGTCGCCAGAGCCCGTAGCGTTAACGGCGGGGATATCGGGGGTCTTGGCGCGGAATGCACGGCCGTTATGGAAGCCAACGGAGCCGGCAGCGCCCATGGATACGACGACCCAGGGAATATCGGAGAAGCGAGCATCCGAGGCGAGCGCGGCGCGAAGCTCGTCCACATCGTCGGTGGTAAAGCTCGTGCCCAGAAGGCCGTTGATCTCGGTCAGGTTAGGCTTAACCAGCTCGGGCTTGACCTCAGACTTAAGGGCTGCCTCGAGCGAAACACCCGAGGTATCGAGCAGCACCTTGGCACCGGCGTTCTCGGCAATGCCCGTGATCTTGGCATAGTAGTCTGCCTCGACACCGCGGGGCAGCGAACCCGAGATGGTGACGACGTCGGCCTTGCCCGCAAGCTCGGTAAACTTGGCGGTAAAGGCATCGAGCTCCTCGGGGACAATTGTCGGGCCGCTCTCGAGCAGCTCGGTCTGGTTGCCGGCGTGGAGGATGTTAAGGCAAATACGGGTCTCGCCCTTGATGGGTACAAAGTCGTTGTTAATACCGTTGGCGTCCATGAGCTCGGCCATGTAGGCGCCCATATGGCCGCCGAGCAGACCGGTTGCCACAACGTCGTCGCCCAGCTGACCCAGGACGCGGGCCACGTTAAGACCCTTGCCGCCGGCGGTCTTTTCGGGCGTCACGCGGTTGACGTCGTCGATAATGAGCTCATCGAGCTGATAGCGCGTATCGACAGACGGGTTCATCGTAACGGTGAGGATCATTTTTAGCTCCTTATCTCGCAGGCTCCTTGTGCCTCGCGATACGAGTCGACAAAACGGAATTACAGAATCTCAATCGTGAACGAGCGAACGACGGTCTCCTTAGGCTTGGCGACAAGGCAGCCACGCTTGTGCTCAAGCACGTCGTCCTCATCGGAACAGGTCGAAAGACCGCCCCAAGGCTCAACTGCCACAAAATCGCCCTCGGGCTTGCTCCACACAATGAGATACGGGAAGCCCTCAAAGCTCAGGCGAACGCCCTTGTCCTCCCCCTTCTTGGAAAGCGTGACCTGCCGGCTCTCGAGCACGTCAAAGATAGTCTCGGCAAAATCGAAGAGCTCGTGCGACAGCGGCAGGGTCTTTCCCACCATGGGGTTCTTGGAGCGGTTGGCCACGTCGATCAAACCGGTCGAGGGAACGGCGGTGCAAAGCTCCGCGGCCTCGTCCTTCTCAAACCGCAGCTCGTAGTCCGTATAGGCCTCGCCCTCGTCGAGCGGGCACCTAAAACCGGGATGTCCGCCGATAAAGAACGGCATGTCCTCGGTACCCTCGTTGGTCACCTCGTAGGAGACGCGCACGGCAGTGCCCTCGAGCGTATAGCGGGCAACGAGCTTAAACGGATACGGATAGTCGCTCAGCAGCGCGGCGTTATCCTCCGAAGCTAGGCACATCGCCAGCTCGTTCTCGCCTTGGCTCAGCAGCTTCCACTCCTGCTTGCGCGCAAACCCGTGGCGAGCGAGCTTTACATGATGCCCGGCAAACGTCATGGCGCTACCATCGCGCAGGCCTCCGCAAATCGGAAAGCAGACCGGTGCCTGGCCGGACCACACGGCGGGATCGCCCTGCCACAGATACTCGCGACCTCCAGCCTCGATCGAGGTAAACGAGCCGCCAGCCGTGGACACCTTAATAGAAATCGAATCGTTGGAGAGAGCGTATTCCATTGCCCATCCTTTCGAACAACTGCTTTTTGCTCGCAAGTACCCGTCTCGGCCCTGGCCAAAGGACAAACCCGCACGTTCATCGATGCGTCCGGTATCCCAGCCATGCAACGGGGTACCATACAGACATTGATGCAATTACAGCTGAAAGGCCTTCTTATGCGAACCATCATCCTCTACGCCTCGCGCCATCACGGCAATACAAAAAAGCTCGTGGACGCCATCGTTGAGGCACACCCCGAGATCGATACCCTCGACGTGAAGTCGCTCGGTAAAAATGAGTACCCCGACCTGCACGAATATCATCTAATCGGTGTCGCCACGGGCATCTATTACTCCGAGATCGACAAGGACATGGCACGCGTGCTCACCAATGTGCTGCAGCCGCAGGACAAGGTGTTTGGCCTTATGACCTACGGTGGCAAAAACAAGTGGTACGGCAAGGATATCGATGGTATCTGCCGCATGAGGCAGGCCATCTTTATGGGTGTCTACGGCTGCCCCGGCTTTGATACGTGGGGGCCGTTCAAGCTCGCCGGCGGTGTCCAAAAGGGACACCCGACCGCCGAGGAAATTAAGGGCGCTGTCGATTTCTTCGATAAGATCGAAGATGAGTACGGCGACATCATCGTCGAAGAATACGCCAAACGCGAGAAGCGTCTTGCCTATGAAAAGGAGCATCCTGCGGGAGGCCTGGTGGCCGGCGTCAAGCGCACGGCAAAGAAGATCGCTAACAAGCTGTAACTGTTAAGGTGCTTTTGAGCGTTAACCCATACGGCGGGTCCGAGCAAATTCGGGCCCGCCGTCTTTTTCTGTCGTTACTCGGTAAATGCGTTGCCGACGCTCTGGCCGCCAACGTAGGTCTCAACGAGGGTGAGCTCGTGGTCGAACACAACAAAGTCGGCGTCACGACCCGGCATGATGCTGCCGCACTTATCCTCGATGTGCGCGGAACGAGCCGGCACCTCGGTCGCCATGCGGATGGCGATATCGGCGCTGGCGATGCCCCAATCAACGATGTTCTTGACGCCCTGGGCAAGCGTGAGCACCGAGCCGGCGATGCTCTTGCCGTCGGCGAGCCAGCACAGGTTGTCCTTCATGATGACATCCATGCCGCCGCTGGTGTAGCTGCCCTCGGGCATACCACCGCAGCCCAGGCAATCGGTGATAAGCACCGTGTGCTGCCACCCCTTGGCCTGCAGCAGTGCCTTGATGGCGGCAGGGTTCACATGCTTGCCGTCGCAGATGATCTCGGCGTAGGTCTCGGGGGTGGTCATAGCGGCACCCACAACACCGGGCTCGCGATGATGCAGGCCGCGCTGGCCGTTGTAGGTGTGCGTAAAGCAGCTGGCACCGGCGTTGATGGCGGCGATGCACTCATCGTAGGTGGCGTCGGAGTGACCGATGCTAGTCACCACGCCCTTGGCGTTCAGGGCAGCAGCGTAGGCGGCGGCACCGTCACGCTCGGCGGCCATAGCGCTCTTGACGATGCGCCCACCGGCAGCCTCCTGCCACTGGTCGAAGACCTCCTCGGAGGGATCGATCAGATAGGCGGGGTTCTGCGCACCCACGTGCTTCATGGTAAAGAAGGGACCCTCCAAGTAGATGCCCTGGATACGGGCGCCGCAGAAGTCGGGGCCACGGCCCTCGTCGGCCTGGGCGATGGCGGCGCAGGCATCCTTGATCTGTTCAACGCCGTCGGTAAACGTCGTGGGCAGCCAGCTGGTGGTGCCGCGACGGGCGAGCTCGGTCGAGCTGATATCGATGCCCTCGGGGTCGTTATCGGTAGTCGAGTGGTTATAGAAGCCATGGATGTGGGTGTCGACCATGCCCGGCGCGATCCACGATCCCGTGTAGTCCTTGATCTCGCAAGAGGGCTCATCGGCCTGCCAGGCGCCAAAGACGCCGTCCTCGACCATGAGATAGCCGCCCAGCTGCGG
>CAKUHK010000060.1:0-14817 GCA_934655965.1 uncultured Collinsella sp. | reverse complement strand
CCAAACAGGGCAAGGCCGCTCGCGATACCCGCGAACTCCGAGATGGTGACGGCCGTGTTGGCGATCAGCAACGCCGCCATGGCCAGCACGCTCTTGCGCACGCCAAAGCGCTCGCGAATGAGCGAAGCCAGGCCCTTGCCCGTCACACATCCGCAACGCGCCGCGGTCTCCTGCGTCACGATGAGCAGCACGGTCATGACGGGAAGCATCCAAAGCATCTTGTAGCCATAGCTGGCGCCTGCGCTGGAATACGTGGCGATGCCGCCGGCGTCATTGCCCGAAAGCGCCGCCAGCAGACCGGGACCCATGGCGCCAAAAATGGCGGCGATGGTCAGCTTTTGCTTGGTGCTCGACTTTTGCTTCGTGTTTTGCACGCGACCACCTAACCCATGATCGACATGGTGAGCAGCACCGCGGCGGTGCAGTACGCCACGCACGAGATCATGACGGCAATGACGTTCATGGCGGTGCCCGACGTATTGAGGTCGTGCTCGTCGCGCCAGAACAGCACCATCAGGTAAATCACGGCACTCATGTTGCCAATCAGGCAAACGATGGCCGCGATGTTAAAGCAGCCGGTAAAGAGCTGCTCCTCAAACATGGGGGCATCGGGGAACGCGGCGGTGCGCACCAGCTGGGCGCACAGGTAGGTCACGAGCGACAGAATCAGGCCCATACCCGTGCTCTGGAAGAAAAATCCCAGATACGGCTTGGGCTCATCGTCGTGGCCGTCATACTCGAGAAAGTAGTTCTTGACGAACGACACCATGCGCGAGGCGGCCAGTAACACGAGCGGCATGGCACACATGGGGAACACCACCAGATGTGCGGAGCCCAGCGCCGTCCCCAGCACCGTTGCCATGATGCACGAGGCGATGCCCCACACAACGACCCAGTACTGGCGATGCACAAACCAGCTGAGCACGTTCGTCGAGTCGTCGGACGCGCTGTCGCCCGAGCCGATGCCTGCGATCTGCAGGTCCTCCTGGTGCTCTTCGGCGATAACGTCCATGGCGTCGTCGAAGGTCACGATACCCAAGATGTGGCGGTTCTCGTCGCAAACGGGGATGGCGACCAAGTCGTACTTGGTCATCTCGTCCGTTACGTCTTCCTGGTCCTCGTCGGGCGATACATAGACTAGGTCGCGATAGGCGAGCTGCCCCAGCGTGGCATCGCGGTCGGCAACGATCAGCGTGCGCAACGAAAGCACACCGGTCAGCATGCCGCTCGGATCCTCGGTGTAGACGTAGTAGACGCTCTCGAAGTCCTCGTCGAGCTTACGGATCGCCTCGATGGCGTCACCGACCGTCGCCGTGGCGGGCAGCGAAACAAACTCCGAGGTCATGATACGGCCAGCGGTGTTCTCCTCATAACCCAGCAGGTTACGGATCGCCTTCTCCTCCTGAACGCCCATCAGGCGCAGGAGCTTCTCGGCCTTCTCGTAGCTGAGCTCGTCGATCAGGTCGGCGGCGTCGTCCGGGTCCATCATGGCCAGCATCGACGATGCGTCCGTGTCGGACAGGCCCTCGAGCATCTCGGTCATGAGCTCGTCGTCATCGAACTCCGAGATGGCCTCGGCGGCCTGGGCAGTGTCGAGCTGCGCGAACACCTGCGCACGCAGGCGCGGGTCGAGTTGCTCGATAATGTCGGCGATGTCGGCAGGATGGAGCTCGCCAAGCGTCTTGTGCGACACCGAGAGCTGGATGTTCTTAGTCGAGCGGTCGAGCAGGTCCATGTAGGACCAGGCGATGATGTCCTCACTGAGCGGCTTGCCCAGGTGCTTCATAAAGCCCTCGACGACATGCTCGAGCGCGGGGCTGATGGCGCGCAGCAGGCCGCGAGCGCCAACCTCGGCACCCAGCAGACGCAGCTGGTTTTCGCCCGACATGGAGAACTTGATGTCGTTTACGCGCACGACCTTCATGCCCTGCGTGTCGACGATCTGCTTGTTGAGCACGTCGCGCGCGAGCAGGAGCTCGGTCGGCTGCAGGTACGAAAAACGGATTTCGGTAGCCGACGTCTTAAGGTACACGCCCGTCTCGTCGATACGGTCGACCCATTTGCGCCAGCTGATCATAAACGGCGTCTTGCCGGGGCCGCGGAACGCAAGCGATGTCACGTGCGGAAAAACTTCGCCGGTAGCAATGCCAAAATCGTTCACCACGCCGAGTTTTTCGCCATCGACGTCCAAGACCGGCAGTTTGAGCATCTCACTCAGATAATTCACTGGTGCTCCCCATCATTATTCCTTCGGACCGCGAGCATGCGGGCACGCAATCCGCGGACTATTAGATATGTATACGCATGCGCGGGCGGCACGCCGCTCGGCGCTCACACCCCGTGCACGCGCAAGAAGCACCTGCATGGGGTCATCGACTATATGGTCGAGGTTTGGATTTCACCTGTAACCTTTCTCTTGACCCTCATTAACCGCAGTAACTATAGCATCAGCATCGCCCTGCGGCACCGAATTTATGCGCTGCACATCGCAGGCATACCAAACGCTGACGCATCCGTGACATAGGGCTGGACTGACACGGTTGATCTACTCTGTGGTGTCGTCGTCCTCGGCGAGTTGGGGGAAGACGGCGTCTTTGGGCATCGCGACCTTCGTCAGCGAGGTGAGCTTCTTGCTGAGCGCCGTGTCCGTCTTGACCAGGTCGCTCAGCGTCACAATCTTGTAACCGTCGGCAATAAGGCCATCGATGATCTGCGGCAGCGCCTCGAGCGTCTGCTCGGCGCATTCATCGCTATCGGTCAGCAGCACGATATTGCCCGGCGTCACCGAATCGAGCACCGTCGAGACCTGCTCGTCGGCGCCGTTGAGCAGCCAGTCGCCCGAGTCGATATTCCACGAGACCACAGCGGACACCAAGTCCATCGCGTCAATCCAGTTTTGCTCGTCAAAGGCCGCGTAGGGAGCACGCAGCAGCATCGTCGACGTTCCGGTCGCCGACTTGATCGCCTCGGTGCCCTTCGAAATCTGCTGGCGCACCGCGTCGCGGTCCTGGCCCTTGAGCGACTCGTCGCTGTAGCTGTTGGAACCGATCTCGCACCCGGCATCGACAATCGCCTTGGCCGTGGCGGGCGAAGCCTCCGCGGCATCGCCCGAAAGGAAGAACGTCGCCGTGACGCCCTTTTCCTTAAGCACGCTCAAGATTTGCTTGGTCGCGCCGCTCGGGCCCTCGTCAAACGTCAGCGCCACGTACTTTTCGTTGCCCTTGGGCGCTACGCTTGCGCACTCGACCACGCAATCGGTGGCGGGCACGACCTCACCGCGGTCTTGCGTTTTGCCCGACTGCTCGCCAACCCATACCTCGGAGCGGCCCTGGACGCCCCACGTCTTGACGTACTCGATAGCACCCGTGCCCTCGACCGTCAGCTTAGGCTCGATGGTCGTCGCCTGTACCTCGTGCTTCTCGTAGGTATTGCGGCCGTCTTTGACCGTTATCTTCTCGCCGCCCGTAAGCTCGCGGCTTTTCCACTTGCCCTGCTTTACGCGCTTGCCGTCCACCTTGACCGACAGCTTTTCGCCGCCATGGCGGGTAAGCACGCTGTCGTCAACGGCCAGCAGGTCGCCGGCGTCGTAGGTTTCGGTCAGCTCTTGGTCGTCGATGAGATTTTGCAGCGTAGAGCCCACACGCACCGCGGTCTCCTGGCCGTTAAGCACAACGTCCACGCTGCGGTTGACGTAGCCCACGACGGCGGCGATAAACAAGACGAGCGCGCAGCCCACGGCGATAAGCGCGTAGGGCAGGCGAGACGGACGACGGGGCGTGCGGCTGTTGCCGATGCGAGCGCTGCGGTCGCTAAAACCACGGCTATGGTTGAGGTACATCGCGCCGGGCTTGCGACGACGCTTGCGCTGACCGCTGGGCAGCTGCCCCAGGTCGCGACGCGCCGTCGGACGCGCACCCGAGCGCCCGTTTGAATATGATCCGTTTTGGCGCATGTGCCCTCCCCCAAAAACACAGCAAGCCGGAGCAACAGGTCTCCGGCTTGCCTCCCATCGTTTGGTACGTCGCTATTTTTTAGCTTTCGACGAGCCTCCGCTCGCCTTTTGGTATTCGTCCTTAAAGGCCTTGAACATGCCGCGCGTCTTGCCGAGCTGCTTGCCCAGCGCGCGACTGCCCTTGTCCACGGCGACTGAGCCCTTGTCATCGAGCACCTTGGCACCCTTTTTGACCTTGTCGCCCACCACGACACTTGCCTCGGCGGCCTTGGCGGCAGCGCCGCCCGAATACCCGAGCGACTTGACCTCGTCCGAGACGATCATCGCGCCGTCCGCGTAGCCGCGCAGCATCGTCGGCGGCATCTGCGTGTCGCCCACCAGCACGCTCGAAGCGGTGCCGGCGGTCACGTAGAACGCCTGCACAATGCCAGAGCGCGGCTTAAACTCAACGTCCGAGCAATAGCCCACGACATCGCCCGACTCCGTGCGCACGTCCATACCAACCCAGATGATGCAATCGTCTAGGTTGATGTCGAGGCGCTTGGCAGCAGCAGCATCGTAGGTACCCTTGACGTCATCGACCGCAATGGCTCCCTCGTAGACGCCAATGGCATCGAGCGCCACAAATCGGTCGGGACGCTCGATCATGCCCGCGATATCGGACTGGCGAACCATAAAGCCCACCACGCGCGTGCCGCCCGGGGTAAAGACCGGAAAGTGAATCTTGCCGAGCTTTTTAGGGCTGCGCGGCGTGCCATCCTTTTTGGTGCGCTTGTCCTCGGTGGGCTTGCGATAGATCTTGGCGCCGACAAAATCCCCGGCGCGCATTATGCCTCGGTCGAAGGCTCCGCTGCCTCGGCGTCAGCCTCGACGGCGTTCTCGACCACGACGTCGGCAGCGGGCGTCACGTTGCCGCCCGAGATGGCGTCGTTGAGCTGTTCGCGCAGCTGGTCCATGCGCTCGCGGGCAAGGTCAACCTTGGCACGCAGGTCATCGGTCTTGGCGTCGACCATGGGGCCAAAATCGTTGACGGCGGCGCGGGCCTCCTCGGCACTGTGCTCGTAGGTGTCGCGCATGTTATCCCAAGCGTCGTTGGCGATATCGGCCGCCATGGCGCGGGTCTCGGCGCCCGAGCGCGGGGCCAGAGCAACGCCGATGATGGCGCCGGCAGCGGCACCAAAGAGCGCACCGGAGACAAAGCTGAAAGTCTTTCCCATGATCATTCCTCTCCTGCGGGCACCTCGATGCCCACCGTTTGAATGCTGTCCATTATACCCGCAGCGCAACACTTGCCGCCCCGCTCATCTGCGTACGGTAAAGGCGCAGGTACATGATGGTGATAAACGCGCGTGCCTACTCCTGCGGCATAGCCGGCATGGCCACCGTGGCGGCCGGGTCCTCGCCGGCGCCGTCCACGAGCGGCAGCGTTCCCTCGTGCACGGGGGCAGCCGGGGCCGTCGCCGCGCCGCCAAAGACGGCCGCGGGGGCCTCGTGGTTCTCGGCGACCGCGCCCTCGGTATCGATTGCCATCTGCGGCTCGTCGTCAAAGTTGGGGACGCCCTGGGGCTCCGCGGGCTCGGGCTCGGCGGCAGCATCGGCGACGGGCTCGACGTCAGCATCGGCAGGAGCCTCGACCTCAGTCTCGGCCTCGGCCTCGCCATTCGCGGCGGCGACGGCCTCGCGCGGATCCTTGCCCTCGGCCTCGGCGCGCATGCCCAGCACCAGGTTGCGCAGGCCCGCGACCGTGCCCTCCACATCGGGAGCGGGCTGGTCGGCGTGCAGGTACGCCCAGTCCATCATAAATGTGGCCGAAGACAGCGCGCCAATTGCCAGCGCGTCGTCGGGACACGAAAGCTCAACCTCAAAGACGCGCTCGTCGTGCTCGCTCACGCGGGTGCGGCCGCACGAAATGCTGCCGGCGAGGCCGGTCTCGTTCATGAGCTCGACCGTCACGTGCTCCAGCAGATGGCAGAGCTCGGTCTGACCCATGCAGTCCTGGAACTCGCGACCGGAATCGCCCAGGCACAGGTGCTTGGCAATCGCGGGCACCAGATAGTACACGCGCGCCGTGGCCTCGATATCCTCCGAGGTCATCAGCGGCATGCCGGGATTTACCAGCACATGCGCGCAGATCTTGTCCTCGCTGACGGTGACCTTAAGGATGTTGAACAGGCCTGCCATAACTCTCCCCTACTCTTCCTTGTCCTACTCGTCGCCATCGTGCGGATTCGCGGAACCCGCACCCGACGCCGGCTTTTCTGCCGAGGACTCGGAATCCTTCTTATCGGTTTCGGCCGGAGCGATCACGCGAATGAGCGAGATACGCTGGCCACGCATCGACTGCACTTTAAACTTGTACCCCGCGACCTCAAACACCTCTCCGATGTCGGGCACCGAGTCGCAAAGCTCCAAAATCCAGCCGGCGATGGTCTCATAATCATCGCTTTCCTCGAGCGGCCAACCAAGCTCAATCGCGTCATCGCACGAAAAACGCCCATCGACGAGCCACTCACGGCGCGAAAGGCGCGTGAGGTACTTGTTGTCGGGGTCGAACTCGTCCTCGATCTCGCCGACGATCTCCTCGACGATGTCCTCGATGGTGATGATGCCGGCCGTGCCGCCGTACTCGTCCACGACCACCACGATCTGGTCGTGCGAGGTCTGCATCTCGGACAGCAGCGGCAGGATGTCCTTGGTGTCGGGCACAAAGGTGGCGTCGCGCAAAAAGCCGGCGATGGGCTGACCGCCCTTGCCGTCGAGCGCGGGCTGGATCAGGTCCTTAATATGCGCGATGCCCGCCACGTTGTCGGGATCCTCGTGGTAGACGGGGATGCGGCTAAAACCGGTCTGGCGCATGGTGGACAGCACGTCGGCGACCGTCTCGTCGTCCTCGCACATGGTGGTGTCCACGCGCGGCACCATGACCTCGCGGGCAACGGTGTCGCCCAGGTCGAAGATCTCGTGAATCATGCGTTTTTCCTCGTCGAGCAGATCATCCTGCTCCGAGACCATGTACTTGATCTCTTCCTCCGAGACGTTCTGGCGGTCATCGGCGCTCTTGATGCGCAGGATGCGGGCCAGGCCGTCGGAGCAAGCGCCGGTCAGCCACACGAGCGGGCGGGCGATCTTTTGGAACACGGAGAGCGGCCCCACGACCTGCTTGGACACGCCCTCGGCGTTGGCCAGACCGATGCGCTTAGGCACCAGCTCGCCGATCACGATGGACACAAAGGCGACCGCGACGGTAATGATGACCGGCGCCAGGCCGCGCGCGATAGCGGAGAGCGGCGCGATGCCAAAGCTCATGAGCCACGTGGCGAGCGGGTCGGACAGGCTCGTCGAGGCAACGGCGGACGAGGCGAAGCCCACGAGCGTGATGGCGACCTGGATGGTGGCCAGCAGCTGGTCGGAGTCGGCGGCCAGCTTAATGGCGCGCTCGGCGCGCTTGTCGCCCTCCTCGGCCTCGTGCTCCAGCACGGCGCGCTTAGCCGTGGTGAGCGCCATCTCGGACATAGAGAAGTAGCCGTTGATGAGGGTCAAAACGAGTGTGGTGATAAGGGAGATGGTTATGTCCATCGGGAGTTTCTCGAACCTCCAAGATTCGGGACGTCAGGTCAAAACGCAGATAGCGGATAGGGCAGTTGCGCCGGTCGCCCGTGCGAGCGGGGCCGTGGGCGCGGATGCGTGATCGTTAGATTACGAAGAGGATCACCGCCATGAACTGGAAGATGCTGCCGGCGAGCACCCACAGGTGAAACACGCTGTGCAGGTAGCGCACGTTTTTGGCGATGTAGAACGGCACGCCCACGGTGTAGCAAACGCCGCCGACGGCGAGCAGCGCCAACGCGACGGGGTTGAGCAGCGCCACCAGTGCGGGCAGCTTAAAGACGACGAGCCAGCCCATTAGCAGGTAGACCAGGCCGCTTACCCAGTGCGGCTGACGCTCGCGCAAAAAGCACTCGAGGGCAATGCCAATGATGGCGATGGCCCATACCGCAAAGAACAGCGCGGGACCGCCGTCGTTTGCCAACGTGATGAGGCAAAACGGCGTATAGCTGCCCGCAATGAGCAGGTAGATGCAGCTGTGGTCGATGATGCGGAACACGCGCTTGGCGCGCTCGGGCTGAATCGCGTGATAGAGCGTGGAGGCCAGGTATTCGAGGATGATGCTGACGCCGTAGACGATCGCCGCGGCCATATGTGCCGGGCCGCCACCGCGCAGGGCAGCGAATACGATCAGAAGTACGAGGCCCGCGATGCCCAGCAGGCAGCCGACACCATGGGTGACGGAGTTCATGATCTCCTCGCCCACTGTGTACTGCGGAACGGCCGCGGCCTTAGGTCGCGGCTTGGAACTGTCGCTCGAATCGGACATGCCGGTTACATCCTCCAACATAAATAGTTCTCAACACTATATCAAAGCGTCTGGGTACGTGCGAAATTTGCACCTTACGTGACCCTTTGTTTACCCATTCTTTGCTTGTTGACGCATCAACGGTGAACATCCATAATGCGCTTGCATAAAATGTTGATGTATTAACATCTTATAGGAAAGCTTCTTTATGTCTCAAAACGCACGTTCTTATCGAAAGCTGAAGATAGCCGGCGTCGTTGCGCTGGCGCTTGTTGTCGCGCTGCTCGGGTTTGCCGGCAACTTCCTGTTCGACTTTGCCCTGAACCCCCAAGCGCCCTACACCATGAAGATGATGCAGGACGGAAAGGATGCCGGAAAAGGCGAGCAGATGGATGCCGAAGAGACCGAGGCACGGGCGTGGTTTAAGCAGAACCGCGAGAGCAGCAGTCTTACCGCAGATGACGGGACCGAGCTTGCCGCTTGGTATTTTGTCGCACCGGAGAGCACCCATGACTACGCCGTCTGCCTGCACGGATACACCAACGAGCCCATCGGTATGGCCCGATACGTCAAGCGTTTCCACGACCGGGGCATGAACGTGCTCGCGCCCGCAGCCCGCGCCCACGAGCGCTCCGGCGGCGACTACATCGGCATGGGATGGCCCGAGCGACTCGATGTCGTCGCGTGGGTCGAGCGGATTGTTGCGGCAGACCCCAAGGCGCGCATCCTGGTCTTTGGTGAGTCGATGGGCGCGGCAACCGCTATGAACGTGGCGGGGGAATCTCTACCGGCAAACGTGAAGTGCATTATCGAGGACTGCGGTTATACGAGTGTTTGGGACGAGTTCTCCCTGCAGCTCAAGGATGTATTTGGCTTGCCCAGTTTTCCGCTGCTCGATGTTGCCAACCTGGTATGTAACGTGCGCGCAGGCTACGACTTCCACAAGGCCAGCAGCGTTGAGCAACTCAAACACGCGACGGTCCCCATGCTGTTTATCCATGGAGACCAGGACACCTTTGTGCCGTACAGTATGCTCGACCAAAACTATGATGCGTGCACCAGCAAGGTCAAGCAAAAGCTCACCGTCCACGGCGCTGCCCACGCCAAGAGTGCGCAGGTCGACCCCGAGCTCTACTGGAGCACGGTCAACGACTTCCTCGACGCTAACTTTTAGGCAAAAAGCGGCGTCTGGAGATTTATCTAACCCCCTCTTTTCGGAAGTATGCGGCAAAATCTGGAACTGCCGACCAGACTGCAGTTTTACCAGCAATTTATCAGGGGTTTTGTTGCCAAAAAACGCTGTGTGCTCGGCGGTTTCGAAATTTGCCGCATACTTCCGAAAAACCGCCCGCGAGCGCTGCGCTCGCGGGCGGTTTTTACTTGCATTGCGCTACAAAAGAGCGCAATTTGTCCAATAGCCCGGCGCTACTTGACCTCGATGAGCTCGTACTCGCTCGTGCCCAGGCCGATCTTCTCGGCGTGCGCGATGCAGGAGCGCCAGTCGGTGTCGGGATGCGTGATGCAGAAGGGATCCTTGGCCTGCTCGCCCTCCAGATGCTCGTGGTTGTGCTCCATCTTGGCGGCGCTATCAGTGAGCTCGGTGTTGGGCAGCGGCTCTGATGCCATGACGGCGTCGGCGCAGGCTTGGTCGATGGCAACCGGATCGAAGCTCGCGAACATGCCGATGTCGTTGACGATGGGCGTGTCGTTCTCGGCGTGGCAGTCGCAGTTGGGGCTGATGTCCATGGCCAGCGAGATGTGGAAGCTCGGGCGACCGTCGACGATGGCCTTGGTGTACTCGGCGATCTTGCAGTTGAGCACGTCGGCCGCGGCATCGTAATCGGGCTTGATGGCGTCCTGGTTGCACACGCCGATGCAGCGGCCGCAGCCCAGGCAGCGGTCGTGGTCGATGGCGGCCACGCGCACCGTGCGGGTGCTGCCGTTGGCAAGCTCGCGCTCGCGGGTGTCGTCGAACGAGATGGCGTTGTGCGCGCAGATCTTCTCGCAGGCACGGCAGCCCACGCAGTGCTCGGTCGCAACACTTGGCTTGCCGGCGGCATGCTGCTCCATCTTGCCGGCGCGGCTGCCGCCGCCCATGCCCAGGTTCTTCATGGCGCCGCCAAAGCCAGCCTGCTCATGGCCCTTAAAGTGGGTGAGGCTGATCACGATATCGGCGTCCATGAGTGCCTGGCCGATCTTGGCCTCGTGCACGTACTCGCCGCCCTCGACCGGGACGAGCGCCTCGTCGGTTCCCTTAAGGCCGTCGGCGATGATGACCTGGCAGCCCGTGGCGTACGGGGTAAAACCGTTCTGATAGGCAGTGTCGATGTGCTCGAGCGCGTTTTTGCGGCTACCGACGTAGAGCGTGTTGCAGTCGGTGAGGAAGGGCTTGCCGCCCAGCTCTTTCACGACGTCCGCGACGGCGCGAGCATAGTTGGGGCGCAAAAAGCTCAAGTTGCCCAGCTCGCCAAAATGAATCTTGATGGCGACGAACTTGTTCTCAAAGTCGATTTGCTCGATGCCGGCACGGCGAATGAGGCGCTTGAGCTTGTCGAGCTGGCTCTCGCGAGCATGCGTACGCAGGTTGGTGAAGTACACCTTGGCGGGTACGGTTGCGGTCATAGATCTATCCCCTCGGTCTATATGGCGTTACAGACATAAGAGGATGGTACCCATTGAAGTAGGGTCAAAGTCAAGCGCGGAAGTGGGAGCACCTAGTCGTTGGGGACGCTCTTAAACGACTAGTCGTTAGGGACACTCTTTCACTACCCGGCAGTTAAGGACGTTCCTTTCCCGCCGGCAAATGGGGACAGTCCTTGCCACCCCGGCCGGCAACCCGGCGAGTCGGCAAAGACTGTCCCCCGACGACTGGTCGTTTAAGTCTGTCCCCAATGACCACTTTTGGTCGTTTTAGCCTGTCCCCAATGACTACCCAATGACTACTCTTGGACTTTGAGAGCCTCGGCTAAGGAGACGCGCCTGATGGAGCGCGTGTGCAGCAGCGCCACGACCAGGTAGGTTGCAAAGCCGATGCCCACGCACGCCGCCATGGACCAAGCGGGCACGTAGATCTCGATATTGCCGTTGTAGGCGAGCAGCATAGAGCGGAAGATGGCCGTAAGCGAGCCGATGATCACGGGCAGGCTCAGCACGAGCGACGCTGCCACGCACAGCGTGATCGAGCGGATATACAGATGCGATATCTCGCCGTCGCGATAGCCAAAGACCTTCATGTAGCTGATCGAGCGGGCGCTGTGGTCGATAACGGCCTTGGTCAGCAGGTACATAAACAGTAGGAAGATGAACACCGCGAGCCCGACCATCATGCCGATCATGTCGCTCATCATGCCAATAAACTGGTCACCCACGGCGCGCATATCGTCGGGCGTAGTGTCGCCGGCAAAGTAACGTGCATCGAGGTCGAGCTTCTCGTCGCTCACGTAGCCGTTAAAGTAGGAGGCGTCGTTGCCGAACAGCTCGTTAAAGTCGTCGATGCTCATGTAGATATTCATGTCCGACTTGGAGCCCCAGGTGGCGTCCTTGCCCGCGTACTCCAGCGAATAGTCCTTGCCCTCGTACTTGTCGTGGAGCGCGACCTTCTGCCCCTCGCTCCAACCAAACTTGTCGAGCAGGCCGCCGCCAAAGACGACACGCCCGTCGCCGACGTCCAGCCCTTTCCAGTAGCGCGAATCGGACGAGACGCCGTAGATGGAGATCGTCTCCTGCCCATTTCCATCGCCGCGGTCGTATTGCAGCTGGTAGACGGCGTATTTCTCGGCCTGTGCAATCTTATCCGCACCGTTGCCGGTCGTGTTGACGGGGTGAATGTCATCGTTGTCAGTATCGATCTTCGAAGCCTTTTCGATCAAATCGATGGTCTCGTCACGGTCGCAACCAAGGGCATCGGCGAGATCGTCGAGGCGCGCATAGAGGACATCCTTCTTATCCTGAACCGTTGCGAGCGCGTCCTGCGCTGCGGACAAGCTCCCGGCAGACGGAGCGCTTGTCGCAGCATCGGCCGCCGCCTGCGCGGCATCGACCGCGTCGTCAAGCTCATCGTCGGCATCTTGGGCGGCAGTGAGGAGCGCGCCGTCCACCGACTGCAGACGCTCGAGCGCCGACCACTGCCCGCGTTCCTCGGCGGTGCCTTCAAGCTCCAGCGGCGCCTTGAGCGTGTACTGATGCTCGGCGACCAGGCTCGTTTCCAGATTATCCGCGTAGTGCGTCATCGTGGGCAGAATCGCCAGGCCAAAGAGCAGCAGCAGCGACGCAAACGCAATGCCCACGAAGAGCGTGGCGAAGTTTCCCAGGTTGCGCAGGAAAATGCGCAGGCGGAAACGAGAGACGAAACCCATGCGCTCCGGCAGCTGAAAACCGCGCTTGGTGCCCGACTTGCCGCCCGCCTCGTGACGGAGGAACTGCAGCGGGGTCTTTCCCATCTTGCGGAGCAGACCCACCAGCGTAATGAGGATGAGCGCGGAGGCAGGAACCACGGCGCACTTTACAAAGATCTCCCAGCTCCAGTACACCTGGAAGGGCGGCAGGCTGTACGAGCCGTAATAGAGACTGCGCATGGGCTCGGTAAAGAACACGACGCCGAGCGCGGTGCCCAGCAGCGCCGCGAGCACGCCCACAATGGCGGGAAGCGCAAGGTAGTGCAACACAATCTCGCGACGGCGATAGCCGCTGGCGAGCAGCGTGCCGATGATGGCGCTCTCCTCCTCGATAGTGGCGTCGGTGAGCACCACAAAGACAAACGCCATGATCACGATGATGATGTCGAGCAGTGTCGTCCACATCATGGAGTCGCCGTCCACATCGTCGCGTGCATAGCCAATGCCCTGGTTGGAATCGGCATCGGTCAGGTCGTCCACGCGCGCATCGGCGTCGGTCAGCGCCTCGACCATATCCTGCTCGGCATCGATGCGGTCCGCGGTGGAGAGGTCGCGGTCGTTAAAGGTAAAGGAGTAGGTGTAGGCGGGCGCGCCGCCAGCGTCCTCGAGCGCGGCAAAGCCGGCGTCGGTGACCTCGGCCACGCCATAGGTGATGGTGTTCACCGTAAAGTCGGAGTTATTGAGGAACAGCGCTTGGCTATCGGGCTGCGTCATGATGCCGCTGATGGTGTAGGTGCGGCCCTCGAGCTCGACTTTGTCGCCCACGGCAAGATCGTTGTTGGCGGCAAAGACGCGGTCGATGGCCACCTCGTCGTCCGCGCGAGGCTGCTCGCCTTCGCAATAGGACGCGATATCGACCTTGGTGCGGTGCGCGTAGGTGCGCAGCGTGCGCTTGATGCCGTCGTCGCCGGACGCCTTTTTGATGATGGCGTCGATGGAGAAATTCTTGTAGAGCGTGACGCCGCCGACGCTCTCGGCCGCGTCCTCGGCGGCCTTGAGCTGGTCGTCGGTGGCTTCGAAGGAGATGGTCACGCGGCCGTCCTCGATGGTGTACTCGTCGCGCATGTCGTCGATAAGGCAGCCGATGGAATGTGCCGCGAGCAAAAAGCCCGACGTGAGGGCAATGCTTCCGCACATAAGCAAGAAGATGCCCAGGTACTTGCCAATATTGCGGCGCAGCTCGCGGGGGAGTCGTTTTGCGAGAGGTGCCATGGCGCCGCCTACCAATCGAGCTCGGCGGCCGCGACGGGCGACTCGTTGAGCTCGTCCTCGACGATGCGACCGTCGCGCAGGCGCAGCACGCGGTTGGCCATGTGGGCGATGGCTGCGTTGTGGGTAACGATGATGATGGTGCAGCCGTAGGTGCGGTTGACGTCCTCCATGAGCTGCAAGATTTCCTTGGATGTCTTGTAGTCGAGCGCGCCCGTGGGCTCGTCGCACAGCAGCAGGCCCGGGTTTTTGACGAGCGCACGGCCGATGGCGCAACGCTGCTGCTGGCCGCCCGAGACCTGGCGCGGGAACTTGTTGCGGTGCTCGTAGAGGCCCAGCGAGCGCAGCAGGTC
Source organism: uncultured Collinsella sp. (assembly GCA_934655965.1). Lineage (GTDB taxonomy): Bacteria > Actinomycetota > Coriobacteriia > Coriobacteriales > Coriobacteriaceae > Collinsella. The sequence goes on along the minus strand of CAKUHK010000060.1, from coordinate 555 downwards.
ATCGACATTGAGCGGGTTTTTGGACAGGTGCGCCGTGACCTCGATGTTTTCCTTAATGGTGAGGTCGGGCACCAAGTTGTAGAACTGGAAGACAAAGCCCAGTTCGCGGCGTCGGTACTCGCCCAGGTCGGTGGGCTTGAGCGTCGTCAAGTCGCAGCCGTCCACCATAATGGAGCCGCCGTCGGCGTCCTCCAGGCCGCCGATCAGGTTGAGGAAGGTCGACTTGCCCGAGCCCGAGGGCCCCAGCATGACGCAGATCTCGCCGCGGTTGATGGATGTGTCGATACCGTCGAGTACTGTCAGGCGAGCATCGCCGTCGCCGTAGTGTTTCTTGAGGTCCTTGACCTGGACGTAGGCCTGTTTCGTCGCCATACCATCCCCCATTGTTAGCCTTCTGCTACTTTTCTAAGGCTATAGTAAACCCAGGTGAACTATTTTTCAAACTAGTCATTGGGGACGTTCTTAAACGACTAGTCGCCAGGGACACTCTTTCGCCACCCGGCAGTTAGGGACGTTCCTTTTCTGCCGGCAGTTGGGGACAGTCCTTGCCAACCC
>CAKUHK010000059.1:0-15142 GCA_934655965.1 uncultured Collinsella sp. | reverse complement strand
GTCCCCTCCCTTTCAAGAAAGGGAAGAGGCGGGGCATGCCCCGCCTCTTACACCACATCTCTGCGCGCTACCGTGCGGGAGTCGATCGGACGCCATTCCGGGCCATTTTGCCTGCTACTAAAATGGTAACAGTACTCATATTTGCCCTTTTTTGCCCACGGCCCTTCGACACACTGTTAAAAGCCGCCCCTGGACTGGAATTGACAGCCCAGGGGCGGCTTTCGCTTGTCGCAGGAGTGTCCCCAAGTGCCAGGCTATTTGTCGGTGCCTAGTTTGTGCGGCTTGTAGGCGAGGGCGTTGACGAGTGCATCGGCGGCGGACTTGACCGCTGCCGGCTGCGGATCGTTTGCGTGGTCCTCAGGATGCACGGGCAGGTCCTTCTTGACGGCATCGTGGATGAGCTTGAGGTATTCGGTCACGCCTGCGTTCGAAAGATGTGTGCCGTCGCCGTCGAACAAATCGTTGCGGTTGGCGCTATACCCAAACCAGTCGATAACGCGCACGTTCTTGTAGCGCGTGGCGGCGTTGGCAATGGCCTGATTGGTGGCGCCGACCCACGGCTGCGGGCTGCGCGTGTTTACAAATACGACGATTCGCTGGTCTCCGGCATCGGCCATGATGGCGTCGATTTGGGCGTCGGTTACCAGACCGTTGGTGCCCAGCGCAAAGACGACGATCTTGCCGGCAAGGTTCTGCTGGATATAGCCCTCAAACGTTTCACGGCCAACATCGAACTGGCGGCCCTTCTCGGCATCGATGTGGCTGTGTGGGAATACGCCGTCAAAGGCGTCCACGGCGCGCAGGGACACGGAGTCACCGATCATCAGCAGGTCGTAGGCTCCATCGGGGAAGCCGTCGTCATCCTTGTCGGTGTCATCGGCTGCCTTCTGGTCCTGCGGTTTTGCATTTTTGGCTTCCTTGTTGAGGACCTCGGCGCCCTCGCCGCTCAGCGCCGAGGTCTCGGGCACAAAGATCAAGCCGCCCAGCGCAACGACCAGCACGACAGCGCAGGCCGCACAGGCGGGAATGTGCGCGCGTACCCAGCTGGCGGGCGTGGTGGTGCCATCGCGGAACTCGGACACGGTACGGCCGAAGGCGCCCTTCCTAAACGGCGTCTCGATAAAGAGGTAGGAGCATTCGGCCACGGCTACCACCAGCAGTACCTGCAAAATATACTGCCACCAGGGCGTGTCGTTGATGTTGGCGACTGGGTTCATAAGCAGCAGCAGCGGATAATGCCACAGGTAGATGCTGTAGGAGCGCTTGCCAATCCATACGAGCGGCTCGGCGGATAGCGCGTGGGCAACCATTCCCTGGGGCTGCACGCAGGCCGCGATAACCATCAGCGTGAGGACGGAGCACAGCAGCGTGCCCCCGCGATACTGAAACGCGGTATAGCCGTTGGTGAAAGCGACCATGGCGGCGAGGCCGATCAAACCCACAATGCCCAACAGGTCGATGGAAGCAGGCGAGGACCAAAAGCGCGCGAGTGCACCCGACGGAGCTTGGCTGGCATCGGCTGCGCTGCCATTGTCTTTACCATGCTCGTCGACGTTGCCCTTGCCGCGCTTGCCGGAACCGGCCAGGCGGTCGAGCCCTAGATGACGGACAAGGCGCGCGGGCGCCAGGTCGCGATCGGGGATAAAGGCCATCCAGGCGCCCAGCAGCAGCGAGAACACACGGGTGTCAGTGCCGTAGTACACACGGCTGGGGTCGGCGGCAGGGTTGTAGAGCACCATCATGGCGATGGCGGATGCGGCGGCAAGGCCCACGACCACGCGGCGCGTATTGGGCTTGCTCATATGCGCGGACACCATGGCGAGCAACAGCGGCGGCCAAACCAGGTAGAACTGCTCCTCGATGGCGAGCGACCAAAAATGCGTGAGCGGCGAGGGATCGCCCAAGGCGTTAAAGTACGAAACGTCTTGGGCAATCTGCCACCAGTTATTAAAGAACAGCAGTGACGGCAGGATATCGGGGCGCATCTTGGTGAGCATCACGTGGTTAAAGATGGTGCACAGCGCGCAGGTCACCACCACGACGGTCACCACGGCGGGGAACAGGCGGCGGATGCGGCGGATCCAGAAGCTCTTGAGGTCGATGCGGCCGGTCTTTGACACTTCGTTGATGAGCAGGCGCGTGATTAGGTAACCCGAGAGCACAAAGAAGACCGTTACGCCGAGCAGGCCGCCCTGCGCCCATGTGAGGTTGAGGTGATAGAGCACCACGGCGATGACGGCAAGCGTGCGCAGGCCGTCGAGGGCGGGGATATAGCGAGATTTGGGGCGCGCGGGCGCCTGCTCTTTTGCGGAGCTGCTGGCGTGAGCGCTCTTGTTGGCGGGCGTGCGATGGGAGCCTGCGGCATGGCGAGGCTCGGGGGTTTGGCGCTTGGAGCGCGAACGTTCGTGCGGCGCCTGTTCGTCGCTCGTGCGGCGTGAGCTGCGCGAACTCGAATGTGGGAATTGTTCCATAAAACATCATCCAATGACGAGAATAATCAGCACACATTCATTGTAGCCGCCTGTTCCTGTGAATGCTTGCTGCTGGCGCAAGCTCAAGCGCGCGTCCACATCAAAGTGAACTAAAGTTATAGAGGTGCGAGGGCGCACGGTTGACGGCCGATGGCGGGTGCAGAGCCTGCGGACGAGGAGGTTTCCATGGCAGATCGCGGCATCGTTGCGGTGTTCGGCAGCATGAACATGGACCTTTCGGTGGCATGCGAGCGCATGCCGCGTGCGGGTGAGACCGTCGGCGGCAGCGGGTTTATCACCAACGCCGGTGGCAAAGGCGCCAACCAGGCTGTGGCCGCTGCGCGCATGGGTGCGCGTACGTGCATGATCGGTGCGGTCGGGCGCGATGCGTTTGGCGACGCGCTCGTGACGGGTCTCCAGGACGCCGGCGTGGGCTGCGACTTTGTGGCGCGTCGCGACGACGTGGAGACCGGTACGGCGACCATCATTCGCTGCGGGGGCGACAACCGCATCGTGCTGTCGCCGGGCGCCAACCATGCGCTTGCGGGCGAGGACGTTGCCCACGCGCTGCGAAGCCTGGTGGCCGATGAGCTCGATGTCGACGCCGGCGAGATAGCCCCGGCTGCCGGAAGCGTCTTTATCGCCCAGGGCGAATGTGACCTTGCGGCGACGGCCGAGGCGCTTGTTTGCGCGCACGAGCTGGGGTTCTATACGGTCTTTAACCCGGCGCCGGCTTGCGATGTGCCGGCAGAGGTGTGGCCGGCGGTCGATCTGGTCTGCCCCAACGAGACCGAGTGCCAGGCGCTGACGAGTGTCCTGCCTACAGACGACGCAAGCTGTGCGGCCGCTCTCGAGGCGCTGCTCGCCAAGGGTGCCTCAGCCGCGGTCATCACGCTGGGCGGCGCCGGTTCGGTTACGCTCGGCGATGATGGCGAGCCGCTGCGCATGCCGGCGCTTTCGAGCACGGTAGTCGACACGACGGCCGCGGGCGATACGTTTATCGGCGCGCTTGCAGCGGCCCGCCTGGAGGGCTTGCCGCTCTTTGAGTGCATGACCGCAGGTGCCCGTGCCTCGGCGGTGACGGTGTCGCGTTTGGGCGCGCAGCAGTCGATTCCCACGCGCGCCGAAGTTGAACATTGGTTTGGTTAAACGATTGAGACGGAGAAGCGGAGTAGAACAATGGCAACCAAGAAGCTGATCCTTGATCTGGATATGGGCGTGGACGATGCGATGGCGCTCGCCTATGCCATCGCGAGCCCCGAAGTGGAGCTCGTCGGTATTACCACGTGCTTTGGCAACGTGCGCGTCGAGCAGTCGGCGCATAACTGCCTGGCGATGCTCGACCTGCTGGGTCGCCCCGAGGTGCCGGTGTACCTGGGCGCCGACCGACCCATCAAGGCGACCGAGCCCTATACGCCGCCGGCGTCCACCACGCTCATCCACGGCAAAAACGGCATCGGCGGCGCAAGCGTGCCCGCCTCGCCGTACGAGCCGGTGGGCGCGACGACGGCCGAAGGCAATGCAGCGGTCGATTACCTGATCGATGCCGCGCGCACTTACGGTCCCGACCTGGTCTATGTGGCGACCGGCCCGCTCTCCAACTTGGCACTGGCCCTGGAGCGCGATGCGGCGGCGATGATGGCTATCGGCCGCGTGGTCGTGATGGGCGGCGCCCTGACCGTGCCCGGCAACGTGAGCGCGGGTGCAGAGGCCAATATGGCAAGCGATCCCGAGGCGGCTGACGCCGTGCTGCGCTCGGGCCGCAAGCTCACCATGGTTGGTCTGGACGTGACGCATCGCGTGGTGCTGACGCGCCGCGACATTGCCGGTTGGACGGGCCCGGGCACCATGGCCGGTTGCGCGTTTGCGAGTATGGTCGAGCACTACATTGGCTCGTACGAGATGAACGCCCCTTACCTGGGCGGCTGCGCGCTGCACGATCCGCTTGCCGTTGCCGTGGCGATTGATCCCACGCTCGTGGGCGCGCTCGGTTGCAACTTGCGCGTCGACCTGCTCGGCGAGTATCGCGGCCGCACTATCTGCGACGAACGCCGCGTGGCCGACCCGGACAAGAGCGCCCTTGTGGCGCTAACCGTGGACGCCCCGCGCTTCCTCGCGGAGTTCAAGGCACGCATGGCTCACGTCTTGGGCTAAGTGCTTCCTACACCCCGTCTCAAGTAGCTAATTTGGGACGGGGCTTTTTAGCTACCTTGGGGGCTAAAATAGATAAATTGCATCGTTCCAAATGAGTGCATAATTGCGTAATTTATAGAACTAGCTGCTGTAAACGGATTAAACACCGTTTACAGCCTAAAAGCGACCGTTAACCAAATACTTGGCCTTGTCTGGAATTGTCTGTGTTTGCATGGACGGGATGGTCTGCCGATATTGACGTATCGGTGCAGAATCGGAGGCAGCATGAAAGAGTATTTTGGCATTGACGTGGGCGGCACGGCAGTTAAGTGGGCTGTGCTGGGCGAGGATTTTTCCATTCGCGAGCGGGGAAGCCTGCCGACTGATTTTGCTACGGCAGACGAAGCGGTCGAGGCCTTGGCCGGTCTCAGCGAGGACCAGATAGAGAACCTGCTGCTCAGGGCGGTGTTGGCCGACCTAAAAGCGGAAGGGTGGGACCCGGCTTCGATCTCGAACAGGAGCAAGTGCGAGCTCGGCGAGAGATTGAGGCGGGCGACCGCCCTGCCCCTCCGCTCGATCACAGGTTTCTTGAGGATATCGAAGAGCTCCTATGAGTACTGGAGGCCCCGCGTCGCCGAGCCGCGCGACCGCGACGCCGACATACGCGCCCACGTGGTGCGCATCTTCAGCGAGGGGTCCGGCTGCTGGGGCTACCGCACCGTCTGGGCGCGCCTCCGCCGCGAGGGCGTCGAGGCGAGCGAGAAGCGCGTGCGCCGCGTGATGCGCGAGGAGGGCCTCGCGGTCGTCTACAACAAGAGGCGCGCCCGGGGCTACAGCTCTTACGCCGGCGAGGTCTCCAAGGCGCCGGAGAACCTCGTGAACAGGAGGTTCAGCGCCGACGAGCCCAACCGGCTGTGGCTCACCGACATCACCGAGTTCAGGCTCCCGGGCGGCCGAAAGGTCTACCTGAGCCCGATCGTCGACTGCTTCGACGGGATGCCCGTCGCCTGGTCGGTCGGGCTGCACCCCGACAAGCGCCTCGCGAACTCGAGCCTGCTCAAGGCCCTCGCGGCCAGGCCGGCCGGCGCGCGCACGACGATCCACTCGGACCGCGGCGGCCACTACCGCTGGCCGGAGTGGATCGGGATCTGCGAGGAGAACGGCCTGGTCAGGAGCATGTCGGCCAAGGGCTGCAGCCCGGACAACTCGGCCTGCGAGGGCTTCTTCGGGCGCCTCAAGAACGAGTTCTTCCACTACAGGGACTGGGAGGGCGTGACGCCCGAGGAGTTCATGGCCAGGCTGGAGGCCTACCTCGTGTACTATCGTGAGGAGCGGATCAAGAAGTCCCTCGGGTGGCTGAGCCCGATGGAGTACCGCAGGAAGCTTGGATACGCCTAGGCGCGGTCCAGGAAATCGTCCGCACCCCCCTTGGGGAGCTAAAAGTTGCTAAAAGCCTCGCCCCAAATGAGCGCATAATTGCGTAATATATAGAACTAGCTGCTGTAAACGGATTAAACACCGTTTACAGCCTAAAAGCGACCGTTAACCAAATACTTGGCCTTGTCTGGAATTGTCTGTGTTTGCATGGACGGGATGGTCTGCCGATATTGACGTATCGGTGCAGAATCGGAGGCAGCATGAAAGAGTATTTTGGCATTGACGTGGGCGGCACGGCAGTTAAGTGGGCTGTGCTGGGCGAGGATTTTTCCATTCGCGAGCGGGGAAGCCTGCCGACTGATTTTGCTACGGCAGACGAAGCGGTCGAGGCCTTGGCCGGTCTTGTCGAGCCGTATCGTGACCGCGTGTCCGCCGTGGGCGTAAGTGCGCCCGGCGGCATCTATGAGGATGACGCAGACGGCACCATCCATCGCGGCGGCGCGCTCACCTACATGGACGGCTGTCCGCTGGGAAAGCTGCTGCGCGAGCGGTTTGACATGCCGGTGTCTGTTAACAACGACGGAAAATGCTGTGCGCTCGGCGAGTACGCGGCGGGCGCCCTCCGTGGATGCCGCATTGGCGTCGTGCTTGCTATCGGTACCGGTATTGGCGGCGGTATTGTCATCAACGGACACGTGCTTCGCGGCGCACATGGCTTTGCGGGCGAGTTTAGCTTCCTGCGCAACGATGTGACGCAGCCTGCGTCGGGCGGCAGGATGTTTGCCGGCACAGGCGGCTGGCGTGCGCTGCGCGATCTCGTCGTGGCCGAGAAAGGTCTGCCCGCCGATGGAACGGTGGACGGCCGTCGCGTTTTTGAGTGGATCGAGGCCGGCGATACGGCGGCGCAGTGCGCGCTTGACTGCTATGCGCGCACGTTCGATGCCATGCTCGTAAACCTTCAGGCGGTGCTCGACCCCGAGGTGGTTGTGATCGCGGGCGGCATTTCTTGCCACCCCGAGCTCATCGATGCGCTTCGCGATCAGATGCCCGCAGCTCTTGCGGGCTATGAGGGCTTTCTTGCCGGCATCCCTGCGCCGCAGGTCAGGGCGGCCGAGCTCGGTAACGATGCTAACCTGTATGGTGCCGTGCAAGAAGCCATGCGCCTTTGCGAATAGCTACCGAGCAAATGCGCCCGTTGGGGGAATAGTCGGGCTACTTTGCTTGACAACAGGCTAAACTAGCTAATAAACATTTACTATTCTGTTTAGATTGAATTTGCGGTCGTTTAGTTGCCGAGCCACGGGGCGGTCAAGCCACGATGCTCGGCCGCGACCGATGCTAGGGGGAACGATGGCCAAAGCAAGCGTCCGCGAGATCAGCCGCATCACCGGTTTTTCGCCCGCAACCGTGTCCAATGCGCTCAACCGCAAGCGCAGCGTGAGCGAGGAGACCGCCAAGGTCATCCTGGAGTGTGCGCAGTCGCTCGGCTACCAGCAGTCGACGCAGCTCGAGAGCATCCAGTTTGTACTCGCGCGCAAGACGGGCGCCATCCTGGACGAGAGCACCTTCCACCCTGCGGTCATCGAGGGCGTGGAGCGCCAAGCGCGCCGCCACGGCATGAGTACGAGCTTTGTCTCGCTCGACTTTAGCGACCTGGACGCCGTACGTCCGCAGGTCGAGGGCCTCATCGCCGATCCGTCGGCCGCCATTGTGCTGATGGGTACCGAGCTGGGCGAGGAGGACTACGCTCTGTTTGCCAACGCCGCCGCCCACCTGATTGTGCTCGATGGCTGGAGCGACCGACAGTACTTCGATGCCGTGGTCATTGCCAACACCGATTCGGTGCTGCGTGCCGTGGATTACCTTATCGAGAAGGGTCACAAGCAAATCGGCTACCTAGCAGGCGACCTGCGCATCCGCAATTTTAAGGACCGCGAGCGTGGCTATCGCCAAGCGCTTGAGGACGCGGGCCTTGAGGCCAATCCGGCATGGCGCGTCACCCTGGGCACCACGCTCGAGGGCGCCTATCGCGACATGGGTGCTTGGCTCGATACGGTCTCGCACGACGATCTGCCGACGGCTTTCTTTGCCGAGAACGATGTGCTTGCCGTGGGTGCTATGCGTGCGTTGAGTGAGCATGGCATTCGCGTGCCCGAAGATGTCTCGATGATTGGCTTCGACGATCTTTCCGTGGGAGCCTTCTCCAACCCGCCGCTCACCACGGTGCATGTTCCCAAGCACGAGGTGGGCGAGATCGCGGTGCGCCGCCTGGTGGGCAATATCCGCAATCCCAAGAGTTACACCTGCAAGACGGCCGTGTCGACCTATTTTGTCGAGCGCCAGAGCGTGCGCGAGCTCTAGGCAGAACGGCGCTTGATGAGCGATGCCCCCAGCTCGATCTTGAGCGGGTGGTGTTCGGCCTCGTCGATAATCTCGACGAGGCGCCGTGCGGCGATGGCGCCCATATACTCCGAAGGAACATTGAGCGTGGTCAGTTGTGGCTGCACGTAGGTTCCGCCGGCGTTGTTGTCGAAGCCGACGATGCGTACGTCATCGGGCACGCGATAACCACGCTCGATAAAGGCCTTCATGGCCCCAATAGCTATATCGTCAAAGACAGCGACGTAGTTTTGGGCGAGGGGTTCGCCCGAATCAATAATGTCGAGCATGCCGGCGTATGCCTCATCTGGGGCGACGGCGAGCTCGTGGATGGTGCCGAACTTTTCCGAGCCTGATAGCTGACCGATGGCGTGCTCGTAGGCGAAGCGCCGTTCGGTGAAGTTGCCCACGGTAACGGGCGTCGTTAACAGCCCGGGGACAGATCCATACTTCGAATGCAGGTACTGCACGGCTAGCATCATGCTGGCGGCATTGTCGATCTTGACCGTATCGACCCCAGCGCTCATGCATGAGTCCAACAGCAGCAGAGGACAGTCCAGCGATGCAAACGGCATAAAATCCGACTCGAACATCTCGGTTGCAAGGATGATGACACCATCGTATTGCGCTTCGGCGATGTCGGCGATCTGTTGCTGAGTGTTTTCGAACGGCGAGTAGTTCACCAGCGAAAACGAGAATCCCGCGTGCCTAAGGGTACCCTCGACTCCGGCGAGCATATCGGCGAAGAAGGGGGTCGTAAAGATGCGGCGCCGGTTAAAGGCAACCAAGGCAACGGTTCCGCTCTTTTGGCGCTCGAACTTAATCTTACTAAAGTCGTAACCTAGAGCTTCGGCGGTGCTCAGTACCAGCTGCCGTGTTTTTTTGCTTACGCCGCGTCGATTGTTAAGTGCAAGGGAAACGGCCGCTGCCGAAATTCCCAGCTGGTCAGCGATTTGTTTTGCAGTAACGGCCATGGTGGTTCCTAACGTTTGTGAACTTACCATGAGCTTAACACCAGGCTGTTTATTAAGCTAAATAATTAGTAACTCAACTTAAGAATCAATAGAAGTTAAGTAGCGTCCCCAGTAGAGTCTGTCTCAGCAAACGCAACAGCAAGGGGGACGAGATGATCAGCGGTATTTTTGAAATGCCCATTACGGATGAGAGCTATCCGTTTTCGAGCGCCGAGCGCTACTGTCATCTGAGTGCAAAGGATTACGTCGAGCGCGAGTATCGCGTTGACGGTACCGCCAACGTGTATCGCACCGCCGACGAAGACGGCGGTGTGGAGGTCATGACTGCCGACGCCCCTTATTCCAATCGGATCGTTGTTCGTGCTCCGAAAAATCCGGCGCAAGCGAGTGGCAATGTGGTCGTGGAGATCATCAATCCCACATCGTTTATGGAAATCGAGCGCATGTGGATTCTGGGTCACGGCGAGTTTGTGCGCTCTGGCGATATCTATGTGGGCATTACCAGCAAGCCCAACACCATCGCCAAGCTCAAGGAGTTCAACCCCGACCGCTATGCCTTTATGAGCTGGGCAAATCCGACCCCCGAGCGTCCGTTTAATTTTGATCCGGTCGATCTTGAGCGTGGCGGCGCGCTTCCCGATATGGACCTTACCTACGAGACGGGCTTGTTTTGGGACATGCTGACCGACCTTGCGTGGCTCTTGCGCGGAGACTCCGACCTTAACCCGATCCGCGACTATCCTCGCCAGGCAATTTGCCTTACAGGATGGTCTCAGTCCGGCGCCTATCTGTTCCGCTACCTCAACAGCTTTGCCTACCGCAAGGACGCGCGCCGCGACGGTCGCGTATTTGACGGATACCTGTCTGGTGGCGGCATCCATTCGCTGTGCATCCCCGTGAACCAATACGAGAGCAACCGAGGGTATGCGCATCACCTGTTGCGCGTCGAGCACGTCGAAGAGCCGTTTATCGCGCTTCAGACCGAAAGCGAAAACGGCCGCTTTGAGAGCTGGCGCACGCTTATGCCCGATAGCGACGATCCCGATTTTAAGTACCGGCTGTACGAGGTGACAGGCGCCTCCCACGACACACAGTGGAGCTATGTCGACTATTACCAGGACGACGAGGACCTTAAGCGTATCGACCACCTTCCGGTGTATGTCGGCAAGCATGCCGAATCAAACGCCTACCCGTCGCAGTATCTCTTCCACGCTGCCTTCCGCAACCTGTTTCGTTGGGTTCGCACGGGGGTGGCTCCGGCAACATGCCCGCGCATCGAGCTGGATACGAACGGCGAGAACGTCAAGGATGCCCTGGGCAACACCAAGGGCGGCCTTCGCACCTGCCTGCTCGAGCATCCGTTTGCCCGCTACTCCAATACGAGTCTGGTGGAGCCGGGCCAGGGCACGGTCGATAAGACGAGCGACAAGGACGGCCTGTTTGGCCACATGGAGTCGTTCTCGGCATCGATGCTCAAGGAGCTGTACGGATCGCTCGAAAACTACCGCGCCCTGTGCGAGCGCGATACGGCGATTGAGGTGTCGCAAGGCTTTGTCTGTGCCGAAGACGCCCAAGCGATCGTTGACTTTGCCGTGAGGTCCGCGAGCGAGCGGGGACTGAACTAGTAGGTATTAAGACCGGAGAGGGGTCTGTAATGGATACGACGTTGAACCAAGATGTTGTTGCCGAGATTTGGCGTCCGGTTGTCCTGACGTTTGAGAGCGCCTGCTCGTTCGATAATCCATTTTTGGATGTTGAGATTTGGGCAGAGTTTGCCGGACCGAGCGGCAGGGTGGTCCGTCGTGAGGCCTACTGGGATGGCGACCGTACCTATCGCGTTTCGTTTGCCCCGACCGAGTTGGGTGCCTGGAACTATGTCATCGAGGCCCCCGAGCAGACCGGTCTTAACGGCCGCGCGGGCCGCATCAACGCCGTGCCCTACACGGGCGAGCTCGACCTGTACCGCCACGGTTTTATCCGTGTTGCGGACAATCCGCATCTGTTTGCCTATGCGGATGGTACGCCGTTCTTTTGGCTGGGCGACACCCATTGGGAGTTTGCCTATCGCGAGAGCTGGGATAAGTCGAACCATCCTGGCATGACGAGTCAGTTTTGCGGCATGGTCGATCTTCGTGCCAAGCAGGGCTTTACCGTCTATCAGACCAACCTGCGTTCGGACATGGGCGCGGCCGACCGTTATTGGATTGACGGCGGCATGCCCAAGGGCGCAGAGGACCTGCCCAACGTTGCCTTTTACCAGCAGGAACTCGACCGCCGCATGGCTTATATCGCCGATGCGGGTTTGGTCAACGCGCTTGGCCAGTCGTGGGCGTTTTCCATTCGCGGCGAGCACGGCGTAGAGCATCAAAAGCACCTGGCCCGCTATCTGGTAGCGCGCTACGGTGCGTACCCGATGGTGTGGACGCTTGCCGGCGAGGTTGCCGGATACGGCGAGGAGAACCGCGCGGCCTTCTTGGAAGGCTGGCGCGAGGTTGCCTTGGAGATTGAGGCCCGCGATGGCTATGGTCACCTGGCGACAGCGCACTATACCAACGAGCGCCCCTTTGCCGATTACTACCAGGACGAGCTCTGGATGGACTTTACGCTCAACCAGGCCGGCCATGGCGACTACCTCATTAAGGCGAGCGATTACTATGACTATCTTGCCAAGTATGGCGACAAGCCCTTTGTAGAGGGTGAGGCGCTCTATGAGTTTTGCTCGACGCTCGAGGAGATGGGCACACGCCTATGCACTGCAGACATGTTGCGCCGCGTGGCGTATATCTGCATGCAGGCGGGTGGTGCCGGCTATACCTACGGTGCCCAGGGAATCTGGGACAACGTGTGGGAAAGCCCCAAAGAACTCGACCCCTTTATGGCGATCTTCAACCGTTTTGGCATTACGTGGGCCCAGGCGGTAGATGGAGAGGGCGCGGTCCAGATGGGCTACATGCGCTCTTTCTACGAAGACAATCACTTCTGGGAGCTTGCTCCCTACGAAACCGTCGATGCGGGCAACTTGTTTGCCAACAAGGCTCCGTTGGTAACTGCCAACCAGGACCTTTCGCGCATCGTCGCGTACTTTGGCGATACCGTGCGCCGAAAGCTTGCTATCGAGGGCGTGCCGACGGGCGCTGCCTATGCGAGCCGATGGTTTAACCCTCGCACGGGCGCATACCGTGGTGGCGAGGACATCCTTGCCGCCACGGACAGCATCACCCTGCCTGATAAACCCGAGGTTGGAGACTGGCTCCTCACCCTCGAGCGCAAGGCATAACCATATTTTTCTTTGGTCATAGGCGGGAAAGAGTCGGCCGCAATTTCCCGCTTGACAACTACGTGAACCGTTAAGAGAGGATCAGTGGACACGAAATGAGCGTTCTCGATTCGATGCAGGGCTTCCTCGAGAAGCATGTGGGCCCCATTGCCCACAAGGTGAGCAGCTTTAAGGTCGTAAAGGGTCTTATGTCCGGCATGATGTCGACCATGCCCGTTACGTTGGGCGTGGCGCTGCTGTCTATTATCAACGGACTGCCGATTCCGCCGCTGCAGGCGTTCCTTACCAGCACCGGCATGTCGGCAACGATTAGCGATGTGCTGGTCGTTACCATGAACCTCGGCGCCATCTACATGTGTGCCTCGGTCTCGTACGCCTACGGCAAGGTGCTTGAGAACAAGGGCCTTACGTCGACGGTTGCGGCCATCGGTGTCTTGCTCCTCCTGATCCCGCTGGGTCATGCCGAGGACGGCTCCACGTTTATCGCCACCAGCTATCTGGGAAGCTCGGGTCTGTTCGTGGCGCTGCTCGTGGCACTGATCGTGCCCAAGGCGCTCAACTTCCTTATGAAGCATATGGCTATTCCCATGCCCGATTCCGTCCCGCAGTTTGTTACCGATTCGCTGTCTCCGATGTTCTGCGCCATCGTCATCTTCACCACGGCTGCTCTGGTTAAGTGGGGCATGGGCATGACGAGCTTCGGCGATGTCTTTAACCTCATCAACAGCACCATTGCCACTCCCGTTATGTTCCTGGGCTCCAGCCCCTGGGCCGTTGTCATTTACTTTACGCTGTGCAACCTGCTGTTCTTCTTTGGTATCCACCCCAGCGTCCTGATGGGCGTGTACATGCCGGTTATCCAGGCCTGCGCTCTTGCCAACACCGAGGCATTCGTTGCCGGCCAGCCACTGCCGTACCTGTCGTTCATCATCATGTTCTCTGTCGGTTCTGTTGACGCCCTTGGCATGGAGCTTGCGCTGCTCACGGCCAAGTCCGAGCGCTACAAGGCCCTCTCCAAGATTGCCCTGGTGCCCGCACTCTTCAACATCTCCGAGCCCATCATCTTCGGTACGCCCATTGCCATGAACCCTTATATGTTCATCCCCTACATCCTGCTCAAGCCCGTGGCCTGCATTGCTGCCGCCGTCGGCCTGATGCTCGGTCTGGGCAATGCATTTAACCCGACCATTTCCATGCCGTTTGTCGTGCCGCTGCCCATCAGCAACTTCTTTACGGGCGGCATTGGCCTGGTCGCAATCGTCCTCGCCGCAATCCTGCTGGTCGGACTGCTGTTTATCCCGTTCGTCAAGATGGCCGATAAGGAGGCACTGGCCGAGGAAGCTGCTGCAAAGGCTTCTGCCGAGTAGGTCATTGTCCACAAGTTCGAAGGTTCGGTCGATCGCGTTGATCGCCGAAACATATAAGTCCCTGTGAGGGGTTACAGGAAAGGAACTGCAATGAAAAACATCGTTCTAATGTGCGCCGGCGGCATGTCCACGAGCATCATCATGAAGAACATCAAGAAGGCTGCTGACGCCGAGGGTCTGGAGTGCGAGGTCTCCGCCCACGCCGTCAACGAGGCCGCGACCATTGGCCGCAATGCCGACTGCATCCTGCTTGGGCCGCAGGTTGGCTATGCCAAGGACGAGGTCTGCGCCGCATGTCCCGAGGTGCCGGTGGGCGTGATCCCCATGACCACCTACGGCATGATGGACGGCGTTAAGGCGCTAGCCCAAGCCAAGGAACTGATGAGGCTCTAAGCATGACGACAGAAGAGATTCAGCTTCAGAGCTTTCAGATCATTGCAGGCGTCGGCTGCGCGCGTAGCTGCTATATCGATGCGATTCACCTGGCCCGCGACGGTAAGTTCGAAGAGGCCGAGGCAAAGATCGTCGAGGGCCAGCAGCATTATGCCGAGGGTCACGCGGCTCACGGCGGCCTTGTCCAGCAGACGGCTGCCGGCGAGGACCTGAGCATCGACCTTTTGGTCGTCCATGCCGAGGACCAGCTTATGAGTGCCGAGGGCTTTGGCATCCTTGCCAAAGAGTTCGTGGACGTCTATCGCAAGATGGGCGCGTAGCCACGGACTTTGCTGCCGGCTTATCACCGTGGGTGGTGTACTCGCGGTAACAGGGCGGTGTTGATTCGTTTACATACATGTGCGGATAGGGAGGGCCCTTCGGGGCCCTCTTTTTGTTCCCCTTGTATGTTCAGTTTGTTTACATACCGTTTAGGCTGATTTCTCTACCGTTTACGGGTATTTCGCGTTACACTTCTAAACAAAAGAGTAAAACATTTAGTAAACAGAACAAAACGAAACATGCGTCTGTTTACTGAACATGTGACTAGGGGAGGACGTACATGGATAAGATCAAGCTCGGTTTTGTGCCTACGCGCCGCAGCATCTTTAGCGCGCCGGACGCGATCAAGTATCGCGGCCTGACGGCTGATCGCCTGCGCGAGATCGGCGTCGACATCGTGGATATCGACGACATCAACGACGAGGGCCTGCTGTTCGACGACAGCCATAT
>CAKUHK010000058.1:0-15342 GCA_934655965.1 uncultured Collinsella sp. | reverse complement strand
TCTGCTCGAGGCTAAAGAAGAGATCATCAAGAACAAGCAGGCTGCCGAGGCCGAGGATAAGCAGCGTAAGAACGAGATTCGTACGCTCGAGAACCGTGTGATGCAGCGCGAGGAGTCCCTCGATCGCCGCAACGACGCCCTCGACAAGCGTGAGCACCAGCTGTCCAGCCAGGCTGGCCAGGTCGAGAAGCGCTCTCGCGAGCTTGAGGAGCTCTGCGCCAAGCAGACCTCCGAGCTCGAGCGCATTGCCGACCTCACCCGCGAGGATGCTCACAAGGAGCTGCTCGATAAGGTTCGTGGCGAGGTTGCCCACGAGGCCGCCACGATCATTCGTGAGTCCGAGCAGCAGGTCCGCGCTGAGTGCCACAAGACCGCTCAGGAGATTCTCTCCCTGGCGATTCAACGCTGCGCCGCCGACCATACCGCTGAGGTCACCGTTACCTCCGTGCATATCCCGTCCGATGACCTCAAGGGTCGCATTATCGGCCGCGAGGGTCGCAACATCCGCACCTTCGAGCAGGTCTCCGGCGTCAACCTTGTGATCGACGACACCCCCGAGACCGTTGTGCTTTCGAGCTTCGACCCGGTCCGCCGCGAGACCGCCCGCGTTGCCCTCGAGAACCTTATTGCCGATGGCCGCATCCACCCGGCTCGCATCGAGGAGATGTATCACAAGGCCGCCGACCTGGTTCAGCAGCGCGTGCGCGAGGCTGGCGAGCAGGCCGCTTTCGATACCGGCATTCACGATCTGCACCCCGAGATCGTTAAGACCCTGGGCGCCCTGCGCTACCGCACCTCGTTTGGCCAGAACGTTCTGCAGCATTCGCTTGAGGTGTCCGACCTCTGCGGCGTCATGGCTTCCGAGCTTGGTTTGGACGTTGTGACCGCCAAGCGCGCCGGTCTGCTGCACGACCTGGGCAAGGCTATTGACCACGACGTTGAAGGCCCGCACGCCGTGATCGGTGCCGAGCTCGCCCGCCGTTATGGCGAGAAGCCCGTTATCGTTCACGCCATCGAGGCCCATCATGCCGACGTCGACCCCAACACGGTGCTTGACGTTCTGGTCCAGGCTGCCGATGCCGTTTCCGCTTCTCGCCCCGGCGCTCGCCGCGAGTCTGCCGAGAACTACATCAAGCGTCTCGAGAAGCTCGAGGAGATCGCGAACTCCCACGACGGCGTCGAGCGTACCTATGCCATGCAGGCCGGTCGAGAGGTTCACGTCATGGTTCAGCCGGACAAGATCTCCGATGCCCAGTCCACGGTGCTTGCGCACGATATCGCCCATCAGATCGAGGAAGAGATGGAGTATCCCGGTCAGGTGCGCGTTGTCGTGATTCGTGAGAGCCGCGCCGTCGATATCGCTAAATAACATGAACGACGCGAACGAGCTCATCTCATTTATCGCGTCGATGTCGGGGGAGGGCAACCTTCGCGTCGAGGAGAACCTTGGCGAGGGGTATGTCCGCCTCCGTGTTTCGGAGGCCGAGCGCCGTCAGGCTAAGCATGACATTCAGCATGTCGAGGACATTGTCATCGAGATGCTGCGTAATGCTCGCGATGCCGGCGCCGATAAGGTCTATCTTGCCACGGCCAAGGAGGAGGGTGTTCGCACCCTCCTCTTCCTGGATAACGGTTCGGGCGTGCCGCAGGACATGCAGGAGCGCATCTTCGATGCCCGTGTCACCTCCAAGCTCGAGAGTATGAAAATGGATCGCTGGGGTGTCCATGGTCGTGGAATGGCGTTGTTCTCGATTAAGCAGAACACCGATGAGGCTCGTGTCGTTACATCGGGTGTCGATTTGGGGTCTGCGTTTAAGGTGAGCGTTTCTACCGATCGCCTGAGTGAGCGCGCCGACCAGTCGAGCTGGCCCCAAGCTGTGAAAGACGAAGACGGACGCTATGTCTGTGCTCGCGGACCCCATAACATCATTCGCGCTGCTTGCGAGTTTGCCCTCGAGGAGTTGCGTGGCTGCGACGTGTACCTGGGTTCTCCCTCCGAGATCGCTGCGACCCTGTATGCCCAGGCCTCCAGTCGTCTCGATGCGTCGCGTCTGCTCTTTATCGATGACGAGAGTGAGCTTCCGGTTATTGATCGCTTAGGCCTTGCCTCGGATGCCGAGGACTTTATCAGGATCTGCTCCGGGCTGGGCCTCGAGATGTCCGAGCGTACCGCCCATCGCATTTTGGCGGGGCAGATCAAGCCCGTTCGCGGCGTGACCGCACGCTTGCTGCGCGAACGTGATTCCACTTCGCATGCGCCGGCTCCCGTTGATCTTGCTAAGGACCGTCGAGGCCTGCGCATCGCCAAGGATGATATGGCTCAGTTCTCACGCGCTGTCGAGCGTGACTTTAACGACCTTGCCGCCCGGTATTACCTCAATCTGTGCGGCGACCCCAAGATTCGCGTTTCGCGTGATCGCATCACCGTTACGTTCGATCTTGCCAAAGAGGAATAGCATCTTTACCGAGTCCGCTCGGTACGATACAGTTGTTGCAATTAAAACGTACTTTTAAACGCAGGAGTTTCTTCATGGATTGCCTGAAGGTATCAAGCAAATCATCGCCCGCGTCCGTTGCCGGCGCCATTGCCGGTATGGTCAAAGATGGCGTCCCCGTCAACATTCAATGCGTCGGTGCCGGTGCCGTCAACCAGGCCATTAAGGCTGTTGCCATTGCGCGCGGCTTTTTGATTCCGACCGGTTTTGATGTCTCCTGCGCGCCGGTGTTCTCTGACATCCTCATCAACGGGGAGTCGCGCACGGCAATCCGTCTTTCTATCTACGTTCACCAGATTAATCGGGCTGCTATGGATAATGTCGTCATGGACGACGTTAAGCCTGTTGCGTAAGAGAGCCTTTGCAAGCTCGTAGCACCTTTGCGCCCCGTCGATACCATCGTTAGGATGTAAGCTCATGGATCAGCGTTCCGTACGCGATATTCTTGCCGGTAAAACCTACTTTATCCGCACGTTCGGCTGTCAGATGAATCAGCACGACTCCGAGCGTGTGAGCGGTTTGCTCGATTCTTATGGTTGCCTCATGGCGCTCGACCCTGAGCATGCCGATATTGTCGTGTTCATGACGTGCTGTGTTCGCGAGGCTGCCGACACCCGTCTGTACGGCCAGTGTAATTCCTGCAAGAGCCTGCCTCCTTCGCCTTCGGGCAAGCGCGTGGTCGCCGTGGGCGGCTGCATCGCCCAGCGCGATGGCGAGGGCCTGCTTACCAACGTCGACAACGTCAACGTCATTTTTGGCACTCACTCTATTGCGCATGTGGCGGAGCTTATCGCCGAGGCGTTCTTGGATGGCAAGCGTCATATCCGCACGAACGAGCACGAGGATACCGATGCTATGAGTATGCCGTGGCATCGCGAGACGCAGTATCACGCATGGGTGCCTATCAT
Organism: uncultured Collinsella sp.; assembly: GCA_934655965.1. Lineage (GTDB taxonomy): Bacteria > Actinomycetota > Coriobacteriia > Coriobacteriales > Coriobacteriaceae > Collinsella. Next base: position 11,939 of record CAKUHK010000058.1, on the reverse strand, counting down.
GACGGGCTGCAACAACTTCTGCACCTACTGCATCGTGCCGTACGTGCGCGGTCGCGAGAAGAGCCGTCCCTTCGAGGAGATCGTTGACGAGGTGACGGGTCTGGTGCGCCAGGGCGTGCGCGAGATTACGCTGCTGGGTCAGAATGTTAACTCCTACGGTCGCGATCTCTTTGGCAAGCCGCGCTTTGCCGATCTGCTGCGCGCCGTGGGCGACACGGGTGTTGAGCGCATCTTCTTTACCTCTTCGCACCCCAAGGACCTGCTGCCCGAGACCATTGACGCTATGGCTGAGACACCTGCCGTCATGCCGCAGCTTCACTTGGCCGTTCAGTCGGGTTCCACGCGCATTCTTAAAGAGATGAATCGTCGCTATTCGCGCGAGGATTATCTGGGCTTGGTCGATCGTATTCGCAACCGCATCCCCGATATCGCGCTTTCGACCGACATTATCGTGGGATTCCCGGGCGAGACCGAGGAAGACTTTGAGCAGACGCTCTCGCTTGCCGAGACGGTGCGCTATGCCCAGGCCTACACCTTCATTTACTCCAAGCGTGCCGGCACCCCGGCTGCCGAGATTGATGACCCCACGCCGCATGAGGTCATCCTCGAGCGCTTTAACCGCCTGGTCAAGGTTATCGAGACTACGGCACACGAGTATAACCAGGGCGAGCTTCACACCGTGGTGCCTGCGCTCATTGAGGGTACGAGCAAGAAGAATGACGCTGTTCTTCTTGGCAAGAGTCCTAAGAATCAGACGGTACATGCACCTATTCCTGCGGGCTATAGCATCGATCAACTTATCGGCAAGATCGTCGATGTTGATGTGGATGTCGCCAAGACCTGGTATCTGTCTGGCTCCGTTGTGGGCGAGCCTCGCTAATGATTTCCCCCGGTGCAAGTCTTTCCGCTGTAGCGATCGTCGGCCCAACGGCGGTTGGTAAGAGCGATGTTGCAGATCGTTTGGCCACTCGTCTTTCGTCCGAAGTGTTGTCGTGCGACGCGATGCAAATCTATCGAGGCATGGATATCGGCACGGCCAAAATGATGCCGCAGGAGTGCACGGCGCCTTTGCGTCTCGTCGATATCGTCGATCCGGGCGTTGCGTATTCTGCCGCGCTCTACCAGTCGGATGCCCGAGCTCATGTTGAGCGCTTGCTTGCTAAGAAACGCCTTCCGGTCTTTTGCGGCGGTACGGGCTTGTATCTCAAGGCTGCGCTCGATGAGATGGACTTTCCATCGGGAGAACTCGAGGATGATCGCCGCGCAGGATATCAGGAGCTTGCCGAGCGTATTGGCGAGGAGGCACTGCATGCCCTGCTTGTCGAGCGCGATCCGGAGTCGGCTGCCGTTATTCATCCTCATAACGTGCGTCGTGTGATTCGTGCGCTCGAGATGCACGATGACGGCGTGTCGTATGCCCAGCAGAAGTCGAAATTTAGCGTTCCGCGCGAGCGTTATCATGCCCTGTGGTTTGGCCTGACGCGTAGCCGTGACGTACTCTACGAGCGCATCAACTTGCGTGTCGATTTGATGTTTGAGCAGGGGCTTGTCGATGAAGTCCGCGGCCTTATGGATCAAGGCTTGGGCGAGGCGCTGACGTCAATGCAGGCTATCGGCTACAAAGAGATTATCGATGCCCTTAACGGCACCATTACCATGGATGAAGCCCGCGAGCTTATCAAGATGCGTTCGCGTCGCTATGCCAAGCGTCAGCTTTCCTGGTTTAAACGTGATGATCGCATCGTGTGGTTCGATATGGACGAGTTTACGATCGATGAGGTCGTTGAGGATATTTTGCATCGTATCGAGGCGGCCTAATGGGTCGTTTTCCGTTGGTTCCCACAGCGCCCGAACCCGAGCGCGCTATCTTGGTTGGTGTTGAGTGGCGTGATAATGCCTGGCCACTCGATCGCTCGCTTGATGAGCTCGAGCGCCTTGCTTATACGGCTGGCGCACAGTGCGTGGCACGCCTATCTCAGCGTCTGGTAAAACCCTATCCTAAATCGTTTATCGGTTCCGGTAAGGTCGAGGAACTGTGCGGTTTGGTGCGTCGCATGGATGCCGATGTTGTTATCTTCGACGACGATTTAACGCCCTCGCAGCAGTCTTATCTTGAGAAAGCAGTGGGCGAACCGGTCAAGATTATCGATCGCACCGCGTTGATTCTTGATATCTTTGGCCTTCATGCTCAGACGCGTGAGGGTCGTCTGCAAGTGCAGTTGGCGCAATTGCAGTATCTTCTGCCACGTCTGCGTGGCATGTGGAGCCATCTTGCCAAAGAACAGACGCGCGGTGGTATCGGTTCACGCTTTGGTCAGGGCGAAAGTCAGCTCGAGGTCGATCGTCGCTTGATTCGCAACAAGATCGCTGCGCTTCGTCGCGAGCTTAAACAGGTAGAACAGCGTCGCGATGTTCAATCAAAGAGTCGTATCGAGTCGCCGGCGTTTCGCGTTGCGCTGGCTGGCTATACTAATGCCGGTAAGTCGACGTTACTCAATCGGCTGACGGGCTCTACAGTGCTTTCGCAGGACAAGCTGTTTGCCACGCTCGATCCAACGACGCGCTCGTATCGCTTACCTGGCGGTCGTGGCATGACCATTACCGATACGGTCGGCTTTATCCAAAAGCTGCCGCACGGTCTTGTCGACGCCTTTAAGTCCACATTATCCGAGGTGCTCGGCGCCGATTTGATCCTTAAGGTCGTGGATACTTCCGATGAGGACTATGAGCGTCAGCTCGAGGCTGTCGATCGCGTGCTCGATGAGATCGGTGCCGGTGAGCGCCTGACGCTTACCGTGTTCAATAAAATCGATTTGCTCGACAGCGTCGATCGCCTGAGTTTTCGCCGGCGTTATCCCGAGGCGGTGCTGTTCTCGGCTCATACAGGCGAGGGTCTTGACGATCTTGTCGACCGTATCGCTTGCGAGGCGGCCGCGACGGACGTACTGCTCTCAGCTGATATCCCGTATCGCGAGGGGGCGCTCATTACGCTCGTACACGAGCAGGGTTCGCTTTTGCATGAGGAATATCTCGAGGACGGCGTTCGCATTGTCGCAAAACTCCCGGCTCGTATTGCACCGCGTCTCGAGCGTTATCGAACGGAGTAGATGAACTCCAATATTCCCAAGATCAATGGCTGATGAATTAGGTAGAACGGTAAGGCATGCCGACCAAGGCTTGCGAGTGCCGGAATGGGGTTGGCATATGCCCACTCCGGCGTCTCGAAGTTTGATATTTGTGCTGCATGGGCGGTAAAGAAGCCGGTAAGGTACATAAAGACAAACGGAATGAGCGGATAGTAATCTCCCGAAACAAATCCGGGCCCCGGAAATCCAAGCCATGCCAGGTAGGGGAGTGGGTAGACCGCCTTTGGAATACCCCAAGTTAGAGCAAAAAGAACAAGGCACGTTGCAATGCCCCACGAGCTCGGTATTTTTTGGAGCAACGAACGGGTGAGTGCAAATACTGCAGTGCACGCCGCCATGCAATAAATGATGCCAAAGTTAACCGAATCGTCGACCGATACCAGTGTGGTTGCGATCCATACGATCAAGGCAGCGGCAGCGTATTTGACGGCACGCTTAACGTTATTGCGCGAGAGCGTGCACATCCACCCGGCGATAAACAAAAATACCCAGCTAATACTAGCGCGCCAGATATCCTGGAAAACCGTCCCGGTAAACCATGGCATATTCCACCCATATAGGTAAGCTAAGTCGTAACAGGCGTGAAAACCTGCCATCGACAGCATCGTAAACCCGCGGACGGTATCAAAGATGGTGATGCGTTTTTGCATTACGAGAACCGGCGCATCAAGCCGACAACCTTACCCAGAATGACAGGGTTCGTGGCATAGATAGGCTCCATGGTGTCGTTCTCGGGCTGTAGGCGCACACGGCCCTGCTCCTTGTAGAACGTCTTGACGGTCGCAGAGCCATCGATCATGGCCACAACGATTTCGCCGTTCATGGCGCTCTTCTGCTCGCGAACGATGATGTAGTCACCGTTGTAGATACCGACATTGATCATCGAGTTGCCGTGAACCTCGAGGATAAAGGAACCCTGGTCTGTGGCGATTTCGGTCGGGATGGTAAAGGTGTCCTCGATGTTTTGCTCGGCCAGAATAGGAATCCCAGCTGCAACGCGACCGACAAGTGGCAGCGACACCGTTCCGCGGGGTGATGTGGGCTCATCGGATTTGGAAATCGAGACAGAGGATCCGTCCTCATCAAAGAGCTCAAGGGCACGAGGCTTGGTTGCGTCGCGCTTGAGCAGACCGCGCGCTTCCAAAGCGGAGAGATGCGCATGAACGGTACTAGGGGAGGAAAGGCCCACGGCCGAAGCCATCTCTCGCACGCTGGGCGGATAGCCCTTCTCCTGCTGATATTCCTTGATGAAGTCGTAAATCTGCTGCTGTCGCTTGGTAATTTTGCGAGCCATCAGGGATTCCTCTCTACCCATGACAAACAAATGTTCTATTTTTGCTTGACAGGAACAACTGTTCGAAGATAATAATAACCGAACACTCGTTCCCGCGCCAGACTTTTTTGTCCGCGCGGCTTGATAAAACAGTTCTCGTCAAAACATACGAGAGGAGAACAGAATGAACGCAACAGATATGGTCCAGGGAAACCTCGCCCTTAAGCTCGATACGCCCGTCTCGCCTGCCTTTACGGTCGTGAAGGGTGGCCGCTCTAATTTCCAGGCCGTGACCACGAAGCCCGTTCGCAACCAACATGCGGTCGCTGCTTCGGCTCCCGTTGCCCTGAAGGCCTCGACGGTTGTTGCTGTTGCCGTGGCATTCACGCTGTTCTTCGTGCTCGCTATGTCGGTCTTTTCTGCTCGCCATGCAGCATATGCCGATTCCGTCGCCAACGTTACCTACGAGATGGTTCGCGTGCAGTCCGGCGATTCCCTGTGGTCGCTTGCCCAGGAGCACCCCATCGATGGCCTTTCCACACAGGAGACTTCTGACATGATCCGTAGCGTCAACCACCTTGAGCGCGGCTCGCTCGATGCCGGTGCAGTTCTAAAAGTTCCGGCGTGTTCGTAAGATTTCGGCTTGGTCGCATGGTACCCTTGTTAACGTTTAAGAGGAGGTACCATGCGCTGTCCTAAATGTGGCAAGGCACATACCCGCGTTGTCGATTCCCGTATGCAGGAGTCGAACAACACCATCAAGCGTCGTCGCGAATGCTGTTCGTGCAACTATCGCTTTACGACGTTTGAGCGCTGCGAAGATCCCATTGAGGTCATTAAGTCCGATGGGTCAAAACAACGGTTCGATCGCAATAAGTTGCTCGTCGGCTTGATGCGCGCCACGATCAAGCGCGATATCGATACGAAGAAGCTCAACGAGCTCATCGATGATATCGAGGTTGAGCTGCGTTCCCGCACCTTGACGGCTGTTACGTCCCACGATCTGGGCGATATGGTGCTCAAGCGCTTGGCTAAGATTGACAAAGTGGCCTACATTCGTTTTGCCTCGGTCTATCGCGATTTCAAAGATGTCGATGAGTTTCTGCAAGAGCTCGACAAACTAAGGTGATTTCATGTCCAACATTACCGTCAACATCAAGCGTCTCGATCCGACGGTCGAGCTTCCCAAATACGCCCACCCCACGGATGCTGGCCTGGACCTCCGAGCCAATGAAGATTGCACCCTCAAGCCCTTCGAGCGCCGCCTAGTTTCCACGGGCCTGGCCATCGCATTGCCCGACGGCTACGCCGGCTTCGTCCAGCCCCGCAGCGGCCTGGCCATCAAGCAAGGCCTGTCCATAGTCAACACTCCTGGCCTCATCGACGCCCACTACCGAGGCGAACTCAAGGTCATCCTCATCAACCTGGATCCCACCAACAACATCCAAATCAACAAAGGCGACCGTATCGCCCAACTAGTCATCCAAGAGGTTCCCACGGTCAATCTAGTAGAAGTAGAAGAACTAGACAAAACCGACCGAGGATCCGGCGGTTTCGGTTCTAGCGGCGTATTGTAATGTCCGCTCGCCCGTGGGAGGCCCCTATATATCATTCCATGCTCAAACATTCTCGCTGCGCTGCGAAACTGCGCGTGGAACGATATATAGGGGCCTCCCACGGGCGAGCTTCGTTTACGTGCTAGCTACTGAAACGACTTCTACAGTAATAGATGAAAAGATAGAACTTTCTGCAAGTCGATCCGACAAAGGTGCTTTTTCTTTGTCGGATCGGCTTGCAGAAAGTTTGTTATTTGTTTCCAAGCAAGAAGCCTCTCGTCCGGGGCTCACCCATATCGTTCCACGCGCAGTTTCGCAGCGAGCGAAGCGAAGCGAGAATGTTTGAGCATGGAATGATATGGGTGAGCCCCGGACGGGCGGGATTAGTGCGCCCCTGCGTAGCGAGAATGTTTGAGCATGGAATGATATATGGGCGGCTCCCGCCAAGCAGCGGACTTTCATTTATCTGATATGCGCGGGTTTGCCACCCCAGTAGAAGCGGCAGAAGGCTCGTTTGCGTTTTTGGGGTTTGCCTACGAGCTCCATCGTGGCGAGGGCGATGTCTTCGGCTGCGTGGGGGCGGCGCAGTACTTCGCCGTTGATGAGTAGGGCTTTGAGCGATTCGGGATGGTCGTGCAGGTGGCGCAGGGTTACGATGAGCTCTCGTGCTGTGGTGACATGCATGCTGGCGCCCATGCCGGTGAGCATAGTGGTGTTGGCCTTTTCCTGGCCGTATGATTTTCCCAGTAGAATCATCGGCAAGTGTGCACACAGGCACTCGGTAACGGTGAGTCCGCCCGATTTGAGGATTGCCAGGTCACAGCCGTGCATGAGGGCTGCCATGTCGTCGACATAGTCTAGCACCGTGACGTTTTCGAGCTTCATGGCATTGAATAGTGTCTTCAGACGGGTGGCGTACTCCTTATCCTTGCCCGGCAAAAAGACAAAGTGCATATCCTCGAAGCTGCGCAGGAAGGGGAGCGTGTGGTCCATCGCCGCACGAAAACGGACGTAGGGCTGGGGTAAACTGGCGCCGGCCATCACCAGTACGACAGTTTTGTCGGTAGGCAAATCGAACTTTTTCAGTTCTTCCTCGCGGTCGTAGTCGGCGTCAAATCCGGCACGGATGGGAATACCGGTAATGCGGATGTTTGCCTCGGGTACCTTGCGCGGGCGGAGCGTTTCGGCCATAAACTCGTTGGCCACGCAGAATAAATCGGTGTCCTTGTGGGGCCAAAAGCCCTCGACCTCGTAATCGGTTGGCACGCAGATGACCGGGAAATCGATACCCGTGATGACGCGGGCGCCCACGGCAACATTAGCTGCCGTAATGTGTGTTGCTACCACGGCTATGGGTCTGCGGGTGCGGACGTATTCGTTAAATGCGGGGAACATGATGCGCGACCATGCCGTGCCGCCGCCCCAGAGTAGATGTCCGGTAAAGGTATAACGCCAGGTCAGGTCATAAATCGGGCGCGTAGCTCCGGTAAACGATGCGGCGGTTTTGTTGCCGTCGAATTTGATGCGTCCAAAATCGAGGATATCTAGGACTTCGACCTCGACATCTTCCGGAATACCCTTGGTGCCGCGTATGAGGTTGAATGCCTGTGCGATGGCATTTGCGGCAGCCTTGTGGCCCGAACCGACCGAGGCGTGCACGATGGTTACCAGGGGTTTTTGCTGGGTCAAAAGTGCTGCCTGATCTGATTGGGGAGTGTTGTGCGCGAGCAGGGGAGCGCTATCGCTCGTCTGCGTCTGATCCATCGATAACTCCCCTTCGACGTTGTAGCACGGACTTATCATTGTAGTGCATGAGTGTCACTTTCACGTAAATTTGGGTATGAGCGCAAAGAACGTCAACGTTTCGACGAGAGGACTATTCATGATTACCGATCAACCGATCGATGTTGCGATTATCGGCGGCGGCCCTGCGGGCTATGCTGCAGCAATTTATGCGGCGCGTGCCAACCTGACCACAACCGTGATTGAGCAAGGCATGTCGGGCGGACAGATCGCCACAACCAATGAGGTCGAAAACTATCCGGGCATTCCACTGCTGAGCGGTGCCGAGCTGGGTGAACGTTTTCAGCAGCATGCAGAGGGCTTGGGAGCGCACGTCGAATGGAGCATGGTGACGGGCATCGATTACGATGCGGATGCGTCGCTGTTTACCGTGCACCACGACACGGGCGACACGACGGCTCGAAGCGTCATTGCTTGTATGGGCGCCACGCCGCGCGCGGCCGGCTTTGTTGGCGAGGATACGTATCGCTGTCGAGGCGTTTCTTATTGCGCAACATGCGATGGCATGTTTTTCCGCGGAAAACAGGTCTTTGTAATCGGTGGCGGAAATGCGGCATGTGAAGAGGCTTTGTTCCTGTCCGGCATTGCCAGCAGTGTGACCATCGTGCTGCGTCGCGATCAGTTTCGCGCACCCGAAGGCGTGGTTCAGAAGGTGCTTGCAAAAGACAATATTTCAGTTAGGTACCAAACTAGTATTGTTGAGCTTTCGGGCGAGGCAATGCCCACGACGATTACATTTAAGAACAACGCAACCGGTGAAACTTATTCCGAGTCCTTCGATCCCGGCTCGTTTGGCATCTTTGTCTTTACCGGTACGCAGCCCCAAACCGAGCTCGTTGGACATCTGGTCGACCTTGCGCCTGACGGCGGCATCGTTACCGATGAATCGATGGCCACCCGTACGCCCGGTTTATTTGCAGCCGGCGATATCCGTTCTAAGCGTTTACGCCAGGTTGTGACCGCCGTTTCTGATGGAGCCATAGCAGCAACCAGCGCATACGGTTTCTTACGCGGATAAGTACGATAATATATCTTATGTAAGGTTGTTATCTTTTCTTAATTATCGCAGCGGGGCAAAGCTTTACTTATAGCTTTGCCCCGCTGACTTGTAAGTAGTATGCAAAACTAGATAATCTAGAATACAATATTGAAAACGAACGGAGGCACCATATGAACTACGTTAAACACGTCATTCCGATGTCCGATACGTCGGTTAGCATTAAGCCTGAGGATATTCAGCCGACGGTACTGTCTGATGCATTTATTCAGTCAGATATCGTGCGTAAACTCAATACACTGAGCCTGCCGCGCTATAATCAGCTGCCCAATGTGACACTCTACCGCGACCAGGTGATTGAGTATGTCGCGCTGTGGATGGAGCCGCTTTCGATTTGCGTGGAGCAGCCCGTTATTACCCCTTCGATGATCAACAACTACGTGAAGGTGGGCCTTGTTCCGGCTCCGGTTAAAAAGCAATACGGTCGCGAGCAGATTGCTCGCCTTATTGCCATCTGCATTTTTAAGCAGGTGCTGCCCATCGCTGCGGTTCAGGCGCTCTTTAACATCCAGCGTTTAAGCTACGATGCCCCTACGGCCTTTGATTATGTAGTTGACCAGTTAGAGGCTTCGATTCGCGCGGCGTTTTCGGTCGAGCAGGTTCCTGTGCCTGACACGGCCCATCAGGTGACGCGTGAATCTCTGCTCGTTCGCAGCGCCGTCTCGTCCTTTGTGTCGAAGGCGTATTTGATGAGTTACCTTAAGTTCAATGGGTTTAGCAGTTAGCGACCTGTGATGTGGTGGGACAAGGCAATCTTGCCCCACTGTTGTTCTTGTTGGCTAAAACCTAGCGGCCCGAAGCCACGCCCATGCCGTAGCCGATGATGAGGCCGTGCATCTCGGCGTAGTACGAATCGAGGCCGTTGCAGGGCATGATAATCGTCTTGGAGTCGGGCCAGCGCTCGACAATACGATCCGCTAGCGCCTGGGCACCTGCTTCATTCTCGACATGGTCGATAACGACCTCGCCGCCCGTAAAGCCCTCGGCTTCCATAGTATCGACGATCTTGGCCAGCATCTTCTTTTCCCCGCGAGTATGGCCGATCAGCTTGATCTCGCCTGCTTCGCTCGCCGTTCCCAGAACACGGATATTGAGCTTGTTGGCAATGGCGCCAGCGGCCTTGGGGATGCGTCCAGCCTTCGCGAGGTTCTCATAATTGCACAGGTTAAAGAGGATCTTGCTGTTTTGCTCGAGGCTATCGAAGTAGACGCAGGCATCTTCAAATGAAACATCGGGATTGCTCGCCAGATAGCGGTCGAACAGCAAAAAGATCAGGTCCATCTTGCCGCCCGCCGCACGCGAATTAACCAGATGAATCTGACGGTCTGGATCCTCGGCGAGTACCATGTCACGCGCCGAGGCAGCCGCGTTGTAACTGCCCGAAACGCCCTCAGAGATGGGCATGCAGATCGTCTTGTCGGCGAGCTTAAAGAGCTCGGCCCACTCGCCTACGCTGGGGCAGGCGCTCGAAGAAGCGCTCGTCTCTGCCCGTACGGCGCAATTGAGCTCATGGACGTCAAGCGTGAGATCGTCGACAAACTCGCGCTCCCCCACTCGGATCTTGAGGGGTGCGAATGCAAAGGTGGTATGGGGTGCGGTCGGTTGCCAATCGCGGAGGTTGCAGCTCGAATCGGAGATAAGTGCCCAGCTCATAGAGGGTCCTTTCTAATTGTTTCTCAATAATTATAGCCATCTTGAGCTCCGATGAAGCTTGTATCTAGTATTGAAAACTAGCTCGTAGCGAACGGTGCGTCGACCGCGGACATAAAAATGAACCTCGCGGCGCAAAGGCCACGAGGTTCACATTCGTTTGCTGCAATAGATAACTTAATAGCGCACGAAAATGTAGTTGTTGTTCATGCCGGCTGCAACGGAGCTGATGATAACGCCCGTGTTGTAGTCGGAGGCATGAATCATCTGACCGTTGCCGATGTAGATGCCGGTGTGGTAGGAGTTAACCACAACATCGCCCGGCTGCGGATCGGAAACGCGGGTCCAACCCATGAACGTGCCGGTGGTGCCCAGGCGGCAGTAGCGGCCGGTGAGGCAGTAGCTTACAAAGCCGGAGCAGTCGAAGCTGTTCGGGCCAATGCCGCCCCAGGAATAGGCGCAGCCAAGCTTGCTGTAGGCACGAGAAACGATTGCGCTTCCATTGGTGTTATCAGGGACAGGAGTGGGCGCAGGGGTTGGAGCAGGAGCGGGCGCAGGCGTGGGAGCCGGGGTGTTGCCGCCCTGGTTGTTGTTATTGTTGGTCTGGCCACCGTTATTGTTGTTGGTATTGGTGTTCTCAGTCGTGCCGGCCGTCTCGGTGCTCATCGTCGCCTTGTCGGCAGTACTGGCGTTAATGCCGGCCTGCAGTGCTGCGTTGGCCTCAGCCTCTGCGGCAAGCTCGGCCTGCAGCTGAGAATCAAGGGAGTTCACAATGCTCTGAGCCTCGGCTTGCTGAGCGTTGAGCTCGTCGACCTTCTTTTGCGTGGCGGCGACGTTCTTCTCCTGCTCGGCCTGCTTATCGGTGAGCTCCTGCTTGAGCTCCTTGACCTCTTGGATGGTCTGGGCCTGTTTGTCGGACACCTTACCGTAGTAGAACAGGCGGTTGAGCATGTCGCCCAGGTCATCGACACCGGTTAGAACCTGAAGCAGGCTCAGGCCGCCGGTCTTGTACTCGCCGGCAACGTAGGTGGAAAGCTTGGCCTGGCCATCAGCGATCTCCTGCTGCTTTTGCGTGATCTCGCCAGCGGTCTGGTCGAGCGCCTGCGTCTGAGTGGCGAGCTCGTCGTAGATCTGCTGGGTTTGCGTGCCAATCTGCTCCAGTTTGGTGCGAGCAGCGGCAAGATCAGATGCGGTATCGGCATAGGCCGGCACCGTGAGGCCCAGGCCCAAAACACAAGCGAGGGTTGCCGTAGCAGCGCAGCGTGCCATGTTTTTGTGCGTGTTTGCTGTGCGCATGGAGCTTCCTTTCCGGTATCTAAGGGTAGCGGCTAGTCGACCGTTACCAGGCTAAAGAGCTCGACGTCCTCGTTGGAAGGCATGAGCTTCTCGCGCGGGTTGAGAAACGCAAGCTCAAGGATACAACCGTAGCCTACAAGCTTTGCGCCCATATCTCG